>JAILIQ010000268.1 GCA_024695205.1 Lachnospiraceae bacterium | reverse complement strand
ACTAACCTCGTCAATGCACATGAGAAGAACGCTTAAATGAAATAACGGGAACAGGAGGAGAAAAACTTGGGTAAAACACCAAAATTCGATCATATGAAACTGATCGGACAGTATGCAGGAGGGCACAGACACCTCATCACGCTGGGCAGGTTCTTAGCCGGAGCGAGTGCGGTGATCGTGCTTATTCCCTACTATGATCTGTGGAAGATCATACAGATTGCGGTAAATGGAGAAAATCCGCCACAGATCAATCATTATGCATGGCAGGCGGTTATTCTGACTGTGGCATCTTTGCTTATCTATATTGCGGCACTGTTATGTACGCATATAGCGGCGTTTCGGGTACAGGCGAATATGAGAAGCTCTCTTATGAGGAGGATTCTGACACTTCCGCTTGGCGTATTTGATGAAGACGGAACGGGTAAGATCAGGCGTATCGTAAATGATTCGACAGCCGCAACAGAAACCTTTATCGCACATCAGCTTCCGGATAAAACGGTTGCCGCGGTAACCCCAATAGGTCTTTTGGTATTGATATTTGCTTTTAACTGGAAGATAGGTCTTATCTGCATGATACCTGCGGTTCTTGGGTTTGCCGTCATGATGTCCATGATGGGGAAAGGAATGCAGGAGAAGATGGCTGAATACCAGAACGCGCTTGAGACCATGAGCAGCGAGGCTACCGAATATGTCAGGGGCGTACCTGTGGTTAAGACTTTCGGGCAGACCGTTCATTCGTTTAAGAGGTTCAAGGCTTGCATTGACGGATTCGGAAAATGGGCGACCGATTATACCCTTATACTCAGATGGCCCATGACCGGATTTATGACATGCATCAATGCGATCTTTGCCTTTATCGTGATAGCAGCTTTTGCTTTTACAAAGGATGGCATAACTGCAGGACTCATACTGAACATCATGTACTACATCATTGTGACGCCTCTCATCACGGTAGCACTGACCAAAGTGGCCTATTCCGGAGAAGCGGAGATGACATTGATTGATGCATTAAAACGTGTTGAGCAGATTATGGAGATAGAGCCGCTTACAGATGATAAAAGCGGCAGATTTCCCGCGGATAACAGCGTGGAGCTTAAAGACGTTACATACAGATATAAGGATGCGGCAAGAGACGCGGTAAAGAATGTATCTCTTAAGATAGCGCCCGGTGAACATGTCGCATTGGTCGGTCCTTCGGGATCGGGCAAGACGACGCTGGCAGAGCTGATGGTAAGATTCTTTGATGTTACAAACGGGGAGATTTTGATTGGCGGAGTGAATGTTAAGGAGATACCTTCAGCTGAGCTTATGAAACGGGTTTCTTTCGTATTCCAGGACAGCCGGCTGATAAAAAAATCCATTTTTGAAAATGTAAGGATGGCAAAACCCGATGCTTCGGAAGAGGAAGTGCTCGAAGCCCTTAAGAAGGCGCAGTGCATGGATATTGTAAAAAAACTTCCGAAGGGAATACATACAGTGATAGGCGAAAAAGGCACGTACCTTTCGGGAGGTGAACAGCAGAGGATAACGATAGCAAGAGCCGTACTTAAGGATGCGCCGATACTGATACTTGATGAGGCTACCGCATTTGCGGATCCTGATAACGAGGCGAAGGTGCAGGCTGCTTTCGAGGAACTCTCAAAGGACAGGACACTTATCATGATTGCCCACAGATTAAGTACTGTCATGAATGCAGACAGGATATTTGTAATGGACGACGGACAATGCACAGAAAGCGGAAATCATGACGAACTGATGCAGAAAAACGGTCTGTACAGGCGGATGTTTGATGAATACTCAAGATCCATCGAGTGGAAGGTAGGTGCATGAAAATGGTTGAAAGATTACAGCATAAATACGCCCTGTCCAGGCAGGGAGCTATAGATATGATCAGGGCATGTACCAGTGTTACGATAACGAACATCGTACTTATGATACCGGCAGGGATCCTGTATTGCCTGATAAAGGATCTTCTGGAAGGAACATTTACAAGGAACAGAATCGGGTTTTATGCCATTGCCTCCATAGCGGTCATTCTCCTTATAGCAGTAACTAATTTTATTCAGTATAATGCGACTTTCCTTACAACATACAGGGAAAGCGGTGTCAGGAGGACAACGATCGCCGAAAAGCTGAGGAAGCTTCCACTGTCCTATTTCGGAAAGAAAAATATTGCGGATCTGACGACTAATATCATGGGAGACTGTGCACAGATCGAAACGGCATCCAGTCACTGGATCCCGGAACTCATCGGAGCCGTGATATCCGTAACCTTAGTGGGAATAAGTCTTTTCTTTGCATTTGACTGGAGAATG
>JAILIQ010000249.1 GCA_024695205.1 Lachnospiraceae bacterium | reverse complement strand
GATTGGCCTTTGCGGGAATATCAAGCGACTGAAGGAGCCTGTCTGCCTCAGCATACATTTTCTTCCAGTTGGTAAGCTTATCCTTGCCGCGGCCGATATACATGTTTTCCGCTACGGACAGGTTCGGACACAGGGATATTTCCTGATAAACCGTACTGATACCCGCATTCTGGGCATCCTGGGGCGAATTGATCGTTACGCCCTTCTCCCTCCCCTCAAGAAAGATCTCTCCTGTGTCCTTACCGTATACACCGGTCAAAACCTTGATCAAAGTGGATTTGCCGGCTCCGTTCTCCCCCATCAGTGCATGTATCTCACCCTTTCGAAGTGTAAAATCCACGTTCTGCAGTGCATTTACGCCCGGAAAAGACTTGCTGATATTACGCATTTTAAGAACAACGTTTTCTTCCATGCCAAACCTCTTTTTTATTATCTCAAAAGCGGCGCAGCGCTGAAAAGGTCACGCTACGCCGCCGGGTAGATTTCCAGATTATGTAATTATCAGATACCGTACTTGTCTACATCTGCCTGTGTAATGGTTGAAGCATCGAAGCCCTTCTCATCCATTATGATGGTCTTGTTCTTAAGAGTTTCGCCATTCTCAAGCTTCTTGATGATATCAACAATGTATGATGACTGGAAAGGATTGCACTGTCCGTCATAATTCCACTTTCCTGCAAGGAGCTCTTCAAGTGCCCACTTGTTGCAGTCAAAGCCCATAACGATAACATCGCCATTTACACCGTGAGAGATATTGGCCTTGTCAAGAGCTGCTACGGCACCCTTTGCCATATCATCGTTCTCTGCATAGATTACATTGAACTTCTCGCCGGAGTCGATAACAGACTGAACGATCTGCTGAGCGGTCTCTGCGTTCCATGTAGCGGTCTGCTGTGTAACGATAGACCAGTTGCTCTCTGCCTTAACCTTGGCATCAAGTGCACCCGAACGGCCTCTCTGAGCTGCCGAACCCATAGCGCCCTGAATGTGGATAACCTTGTATTCGCTGAGGTTCTGTGAAGCAAGCCAGTTAACTGCGGTCTCGCCTTCCTTGTCCATGTCGGAAACGATAGAAGCCTCATAGAGACTGGGATCAGCATCGATCGTACGGTCGAAGAGGATCACTCTTACACCTGCATTCTTGGCATCCTTAAGAACCGAATCCCAACCTGCTGTATCAGCTGCCGAAAGAAGAAGATAATCAACACCGTCCTGAATGAACTTCTGTGCGAAAGCGATCTGCTCATCATTCTTGAGTGAGTAGTTGAATGATGCATCATAGCCGTTCTCTTTTGAGAATGTAGCCTTCAGATCCTTGTCGTTTGCTGTACGATAACCCGACTCGTTAGGGTCATTATTGATAATACCAACCTTGATGGTCTTGCTGCTTGAACTGTCGCTGCCGCCGTTGCCTGATCCGCCGTTTGAACTGCCGGAATCCTTTGAACATGCAGCCATGCTCAGTACGAGAGCCATTGCCAAAAGAACTGCAAGTAATTTTTTCATAAACAAATCCTCCCAAAAATTTGAATGATTAACGGTTTTCATCCGTTAATGCCATCATATCTTAAGGAGGACACGTTTTCCATTCACTAAAATATCCGAGTGGTTAATTTTTTTAACCGATACGGAACCGCCGATCAAAAAAGTTGAAATTTCTATTACGGAGGTTCAATTTTCTACAATGCTGCGCGGAAGTTTTACCGTTACGTTCGTTCCGCCGCCGTATGTGCTTTCTATGCTCAATCCGTACTCATTGCCGAAGCGCAGGCGTATTCTCTCGTTTACATTGTACAGTCCGTAAATATCTCCCTGAGGCACATGGCTGCTGTTAAGACTGCTTATTATCTCCTCAAGACGCTGTTTTTCAATACCGATACCGTCATCACTGACACTGAGGATAAAATGATCCTCCAGATTCTCGCCTCTTACAGATATGCGGCCTCCGCCTCTTTTGTTCTTTATTCCGTGGTACAGTGCATTCTCGGCAAGCGGCTGTATCGTGATCTTGGGTATCGTATAGTCATACAGGCTTTCGGGAACATCGATATCATACTGCAGGATATCCATATACCTCACGCTCTGTATCTTAAGATAACTCTCGACATGCCGCAGTTCCTCGCGTATCGTGATCGTATCCTTGCCCTGGTTTAATGAAGTTCTGAAGAATTCCGACAGATTCTTGACCATTTCCACTACGCGCTGGCTGTCTCCGGCTTCGGCAAGCCAGATGATCGCGTCAAGTGTATTATACAGGAAATGCGGGTTGATCTGCGCCTGAAGCAGCTCAAATTCCGCTTTTCGCAAATGGATCTGTTCCGTTGTCACCTGTTCGATCAGCGTGTTGATCTTATCAATCATGGTATTGAGCGAATCGGCAAGTACCTTGACTTCGGCACCTTCATCGGTCTGGGCGCGTACGGTCAGGTCTCCGTTTGCTACAAGATTGGTGACCTCGGAAAGATTTCTGATCGGCTGTGTTATCGAAGCGGGGATATAATAAGAGAGCACCAGCAGTGCTATGGTTATGACCACTGCGGCAACTACCGCACCGATCATAATGCGCAGGAAAGAATCCCTGTACGCCTGCCTCGAAGCCTGCATGCCCTGGATCTCGTAAAAAACGTACTGGAGCATGGATTCCTGAAGCAGGGCAGTCACTATCTGGACATCCTTTTCCCAGATCTCGATATTTTCCTCATACCGGTTTCCGGTCTTAAGATTATCCTCAATACGTTCCTTATAATTTTCAAGATTTGTCAGATATTTTCTTACGCTTTTCAGACGCCGGTTATTGGCACTGCCCGAATCGGTCTCCTCAAGCCTTGCGACGATCGTCTTCGCGTCGGTCAGCATAGCGTCGAGTTTCGATTCCTGCAGGGTTTTGTTTTCAACTATAAGAAGATATGTCTCGTAGTCAAAATCCTTTTTGAAATCAACACTGAAACCGCTCGCAACACCGGCCGCGTCGATCATCCGGCTGTATCTGGCGCTGAAGCTCCACATTCCGAGCAGACATATCACCACAAGGATGAGCATGGGAACAAGGATCAGGAAATAGCTGCCCCTGATCTTGACCGCAAGCGATGAATTCCTGTATCTTTCCTTAATATGGTGTATCACGCGTCACCTCCGCGGTACTGCGTCGGAGTCATCCCTACCGTCTTTTTGAACAGATAAGAGAAGTAATGCGGGTCCTTATAGCCGCATAACTGGCTGATCTCGCTGCTCCTTAAGGAGGTGCACTTGAGCAGCTCCCTGGCCTTATTCAGACGGTACTCGGTCAGATACCCTATCAGAGTCTGTCCGGTCTGATTCCGAAATACCATGCTCAGATGATTCGGGGAAAAATTGACTCCTGCCGCTATGCTGCTGACAGTCAGCTCATCATCCGAATAATTCTCCTCTATAAGCTTGCGGACGCTTTCCACGATGCTCCCGTACCTGTTCGAAGCGATGCTGTCGCGTATCTCAAGGGCCCGGTCAAGTATCCTGCAGGCATAGGCAACGGTGTTCTCTTCATTCTGAAGAACAAGGCTGTCCGCCTGTATCGTCTCAATGCTGTCTCTCTGCTGTGTGAGCGAATCCACAAATTCCGCCACACAGAAATACATATCCATTGCTATATACTGTCTGAAAATAGTGGATCTGACGGCTCCGCCGCCCAAAGAGTTGAAATACTCGCCGACAAAGAACCTGATCTCCTCGCGTTCACCGAATTTTAAGAAATCCTTAACCCTGTTCCTGTCTATCTGTTCGGGACTGACCGTTCCAAGATCGAAACTCTCCTCACTGCCGCCGTTTTCATTATTACCTCCCGACAGTATCATGCTCCCGCCGGTCAGATATCTGTTCGCAAATGCCCTGCTCGCAGCCTCATAAGAAGCCGGCAGGTCGCTCAGACGCTGTACTGGGATGCCTTTACCGCCGAAATACCTGATATGGTGATAGTTTGAAAACAGCTCCTGTGCCTTCGCAATAAACGATGCCTGTGCCTCCTCAAGCTCTTCGGCGCTGTCGGCTTTAAACAGAAGTGCCTTTCCTTCGGGCGTCCTGTCAAAAATGATAACATCAAACTCGTTGCACAGTTCTTCAATGGCAGACTCGGTTTCAACGATACTCCCCGAGAATTCGTTCTCTGCATGTCTTGTCGAGCTGATCTTCAGCAGGATAAAATTGTAAAACAGAGCCGTAATGTCGATCCCGAGCTTTTCCGCTTCCCGCACAAGCTCATCATAGGAGCGTATGCCCGTTATCATATCGTCGAACAGTTCCCTCTTTTCCTTGGTGTCCCACTGCTCCATCTCACGCATATAGCGTGCGTACAGCTCCTGCTCACGTTTTCTTTCCTCTATCCTGCCCGCTATCTCCTTAACGACCCTTAAGAGCTCCTCTCCCGAAACAGGCTTCAGCAGATACTCGGAAACGCCGATGCGGATAGCCTCCTTGGCATACTCGAACTCCTCATATCCCGAAAGGATGATGAGCTCGGTATCCGGCAGTTCTTTCTTAATGAGCCTGCTAAGGCTCAGCCCGTCCATAAAAGGCATCCTGATATCGGTGATCACAATATCGGGCTTCTCCTTGCGTATCATCGGAAACGCAAGCTCTCCGTCTCCGGCTTCACCGCAGAATTCAAGCCCGTTCGCCTGCCAGTCGATATTGTTCTTAATCCCCTCACGAATAATAAATTCATCCTCTACAAGAAAAACCCTTATCATGCTACTCCCCAAAATAAATATACGTTAAACAGCCGCATTACTTCTTGTGATACAATGATTTGCCCTGATACTGCGGCTCGCAGGTCAGATTTACTCCCAGCTTCCTGAAGGTGTTGAAATCAACCGACGAAAGGATCACGCTTGAATGCACCTCACTGCCCTTAAGCTTCTCTATCTGCTGCATTGCCGTCTCGGCAAGATCGTCGGTGGCAGCGCAGATCGCAAGCGCAACAAGCACCTCATCGGTGTGCAGCCTGGGGTTGTGATTGCCCAGATGATTCACCTTAAGATCCTGAATGGGCTCGATGATCGTAGGTGATATAAGATCTATATCGTGATCGATCCCGCCGAGCTCCTTAAGAGCATTGAGCAGGAGCGCCGAAGATGCGCCGAGGAGCGAGGTCGTCTTACCCGTGACTATACGTCCGTCGGGCAGCTCCATGGCGGCTGCCGGGGCGCCGGTCTCTTCTGCAAGCTTTATTGCTACGCTTGCGCATTTTCTGTCTTCTATGGTGATACCGGCCTGCTTCATCAGAAGCTCTATCTTGTATACCTGATCCATGGTCGCATCGCCCTGAAGCTTGCGGCAGAGTGTATCGTAATATCTTCTGATGATCTCCGCATTTGCGGCGTCACGCACCGCTTCATCGTCGAAAATGCAGTTGCCCGCCATATTTACACCCATATCCGTGGGCGATTTGTAGGGAGACTCGCCCAGAAGGGTTTCAAACATTGCGTTAAGTACAGGGAATACCTCTACATCACGGTTATAGTTGACGGTTGTTTCCCCATATGCCTCAAGATGGAACGGATCGATCATGTTGACATCGTTAAGATCTGCTGTTGCCGCCTCATAAGCAAGATTGACAGGGTGTTTCAAAGGCAGGTTCCAGATCGGAAATGTCTCGAATTTGGCGTAACCCGCGCGGATACCGTGCTTATTGTCATGATATATCTGTGAAAGACAGGTTGCCATCTTGCCGCTGCCAGGGCCCGGAGCCGTAATTACCACAAGGGGTCTTGAGGTTTCGATATAATCATTCCTTCCGAAGCCCTCGTCGCTTACGATAAACGGGATATTCGCGGGATAACCGGGAATAATGTAATGTCTGTACACCTTGATGCCGAGGCCTTCAAGCTTCTTCTGGTATTTCTCGGCACTGGCCTGGCCTGCAAACTGCGTCATAACAACACTTCCCACATACAGCCCGTACCCCCTGAAGGCATCGATCAGACGCAGGACGTCCATATCATAGGTGATCCCGAGGTCTCCCCTGACCTTATTCTTCTCGATATCGGCAGAGTTGATAACGATCACTATCTCAGCGGTATCACGCAGCTCGTAAAGCATGCGTATCTTACTGTCGGGCGCGAACCCCGGCAGAACTCTCGATGCATGATAATCATCAAAGAGCTTTCCTCCGAACTCGAGGTAGAGTCTGCCCCCGAAATTGCCTATCCTTTCCCTGATATGCTCCGACTGCATCTTCAGATATTTTTCATTGTCAAATCCCTGCCTGCTCATCCTGCGATCCTTTCCTTTCTTCCGTCCGACAACTGTCCGATCCGGCATAAAACGACCCGTAAACACGAGCATTCACGGATTTTTCATGCCGGTACGTCCGCCACTAAAAAAATATCAAATCAATTATAATGATCTGTGAATACCGTGTCAATTTCAAAGAACTAAAATCTGTTGCAAATAAAATAATTTCGTGATATAAGTAAACTGTTGAAGTTTCGCGCCGATATGTGTTTTTGATAAGACCGGATTTCATCATATACCGATCGTGATAATATGTTCGGCCCGAATTTTTTCGCAGGCCACACAGAGTCACCTTCAATTTGCTGAGAGGTAATTATATAATGAGTATTCTTTCGGTTTTCCAACTGATAGGCGGTATAGGACTGTTCCTGTACGGAATGAAATATCTTGGCACTTCCCTGCAGAATGTTGCCGGTGCGCGTCTTGAAAAGACTCTTGAAAAGTTCACCGATAACCGTTTCAAGGGCTTTAGTCTCGGTATCCTTGTCACCGCTCTGATCCAGAGCTCATCCGCCACCACCATCATGCTCGTCGGCTTCGTGAACGCAGGCTTTATGAAACTCGTTCAGGCCATTCCCGTCCTGCTCGGAGCCAATATCGGTACTACCGTTACCGGTCAGATCCTGCGTCTGGGCGATGTTTCGGGCGACGGTGCCGCATTCCTTACATACATTAAGCCTTCCTCGTTCGCTCCGTTGCTTATAGGAGTTTCGGCGTTTATCATGCTTATCGTCAAAAATAAGAAGGCAAATAATATCGCAGCCATCCTTATGGGCTTCGGCATTATATTCTTCGGAATGACAACAATGGAGAATGCGTTGAGTCCCCTGTCTTCATCAGAGAAGTTCAGAGAAATATTTACAGGCTTCTCAAATCCTTTGATCGGCGTATTCATGGGTATCCTGCTTGCGATGATCCTGCAGAGTTCTTCTGCTGCCGTCGGTATCGTACAGGCGATCGCGGCGGCTACCGGAGATGTTACGTTTTCGATCGCAGCTCCGATGATCATCGGTATCAGTATAGGAAAGCTGATCACCGTCCTGCTCTCAAGCATCGGTACAAAACGCGAGGCCCAGCAGGTTACGACAGCTCAGATCCTGATATGCAGTTTCGGCGCTGTTCTCGGTCTTATCGTGATATATCTGATTTTGAAGCCTCTGGGCGTCATCGACTGGAATATGCCCATGAACCGTGGTCGGATCGCTGATCTGAATACAGCCTACAATGTCATCGCTTCTATTGTGATGCTTCCGTTCTGCGGATTCTATGCCAAGCTTGCGAAGAAGCTTCGTCCCGCAGCCGAAACAAACGAGATCGACGAAGCACTTTCGGGACTTACCGATATGCTTCTCAAAACCCCTTCGGTCGCTCTTGCCCAGTGCCGAAGCGTCATGAATAAAATGGGAGATGTGGCTATCGAGAATTACAGTCTTTCGTTAATGATGCATGACAAATACGATCCTGCGATCATTGAGAAGATCAATGACAACGAGCGTTTCATGGATAAATCGGAAACGGTCCTTTCGGATTACATGGTCAAGGTTACATCCCTTAACCTGCGTCCCGAAGAGATCAAGCTCACGACCGAGATCATGCACAGCATCATGGATTTCGAGAGGATCGGTGATCACTGTGTCAAGGTATCGGAAGTTGCTGCCTACAATCACGAAGCAAAGATCAAATTCAGTAACCGTGCCAAGGAAGAGATCGTCCTTCTCGCTGACGCGGTCAATGAGATCCTGCTCACTGCTGTCGATGCATTTACGAACGACGAAGAAGAAAAGGCCCTGCGCGTAGAGCCTCTTTCCAAGATAATCAACAATATGGGCGAAACGATCAAAGCCAATCACGTAAGGCGTCTGCAGGCCGGCGACTGCTCCGTTCAGGCGGGTATTTCCCTGGTCGAGCTGCTGACGAGTTTCGATCGTATCGCAGCATATTGTTCCAATATCGCTCTTCACATCATCGAAAAGCATACCTCGGGTTCGGGCTTCGATATTCACGGCTACGCCCGTGATATGCGCGCCAACAGTCCCAAATACAAAGACTACTATTTCGAGTACGCCAAGAAATACGAAACCCTGCTGGCCGAGAAAAACTACTGAATATCGCAACCAACTTATACAAAAGGGCTCTGTCTGTGTGTGTGCCGACCCGGATTACATCGAACTAATTGTTCGGTAAGACGGGTCGGTATACACACAGACAGAGCCCTTTCAAATTAGCTGGTTGCGATATTAAGATCGTGGATAGTGGCCGCCGCGCTTTTTATACGATACCCTGAGCGAGCATAGCGGTTGCAACTTTCTCGAAGCCTGCGATGTTTGCGCCGGCAACGAGATCGCCCTTAACGCCGTACTTCTCGGCTGCGTCGTAAATGCTGTGGAAGATGTTCTTCATGATGCCCTGAAGCTTCTCATCAACTTCTTCGCTGGTCCATGACAGTCTCAGCGAATTCTGGCTCATCTCAAGACCTGATGTAGCAACGCCGCCTGCATTGGCTGCCTTGGCGGGAGCAAACAGAACCTTGGCCTTCTGGAATACTGCGATTGCTTCGGGAGTTGAAGGCATGTTGGCGCCTTCCGCAACTGCCATGACACCGTTCTTTACAAGTGCCTTTGCACTCTCTTCGTCAAGTTCGTTCTGGGTAGCGCAGGGAAGAGCGATATCACATTTAACCGTCCAGATACCCTTGCAGCCTTCGAAATACTTGGAACCCTTTACTCTTGCGGTATATTCCTTGATCCTGCCGCGCTCAACTTCCTTGATCTGCTTAACAACATCAAGATTGATTCCCTTTGTATCAACGATATATCCGTTGGAGTCGCACATTGCAACAACCTTGCCGCCGAACTGTGTAGCCTTCTCTGCCGCATAGATCGCAACATTGCCGGCACCCGAAACAACTACGGTCTTGTCCTTGAAGGAATCCTTCTTCATAACCTTGAGCATTTCCTGAGTCAGGTAGCACAGACCATAACCGGTTGCTTCCTTACGGATAAGGCTTCCGCCGAAGGTAAGGCCCTTGCCGGTCAGAACGCCGGTATACTCATTGCGCAGTCTCTTG
>JAILIQ010000236.1 GCA_024695205.1 Lachnospiraceae bacterium | reverse complement strand
CATCGGTCTCCACGAGTTCTTTCCCCGCCAGCGACAGACGGCGGTTCCTGATATACGCGTTGGCCGTTAAGCCCGTCACAAAACTGAAGGCCCTGTGAAACTCGTAGCTCGACGTGTGCACCTGTTTCGCTACATCTTCATAATTGATCTCCTCAAGAAGATGGTCTTCCATATACGTGATGGCTTTTTGCAATGCTTCGATCCACTCCATGCTTTCGTCCTCCTGCTTACACATCCATTTTGGACGAGATCCGTAAAAGGTACATTTCCCCGTTTGCGAAGATTTGTCAGGTATGTGAAAATCACTCACTGCCTCCCCACACCTCTACGCAGAAGCCTTTACGGCCGCAGGAAGTGCAGGTCAGTTTGCGGGTGGTCGGCGTATGATTCGCAAAGAAAGCTTCCTTCAGAGCGGGCCTAAATACCTCGTGGCATTCCGGGCAGATGTACTTCACATGGCTGAAATAGTACCTGCTGACCATGATGCCCCATACCGTTGCCACAATCACCCAGACAACAAACGGCCACCATATCCCTCTGTAGATCCAGAAGATAATGGAGAACCACTGCAGCGCCGTAACCGGAATTCCGGTCAGGATCATCATCAGTCGCATTTTTTTCAGATTTTTCTTGCTTTCCATAAGTAAAGCTATGTCGCCGATGGATTCGAGAGAAATTTCCACCCTGTTTTTCAGCCCGTTTTTCAGCTCCCGCAGTTTTTCCAGTTTTTCCTCTTTGTCGGTTATCTCATCCGAAAGCGTTTTCTCCTGTTGTCCGATCAGCAGCGAGATCACTTTTTCCGGATGATCTTCCTTAAGGATCTGCGAAATGGCGTTGATCGGCAGATCAAGATCCCGCAGAAAACAGATGATCTTCATTTGCTTCAGATCGTCTTCCGAATAGAGCCGTCTTCCGCCTTCGGAAAGATCACTGGGGATCAGGATGCCGCGGCTGTCATAATATTGAACGGTCCGTACACTGACTCCGCAGAGTTTTGCCATCTCTCCTGTTGTGTATTTTGACATAGCTTTCACCTCCTTTCGCCACGTATCCTACAACATGACGCAGCGTAACAAGCAAGGCATTACGCTAGGGGATTTTTTCACGGCCGCTCCATACCCGCTCAAAAGCCTCCCAAGCTTCAGTTCTTGATCTGCGCGGAACATAATCTCAGAGATCAAAAAAGAGGTTTACATCATGATACCACCGTGGAAATAGCATTCATATACTTTTACGTTATTGCAATAGATCTCTTCGTATCCCTGAAACCAGGAAAAATCTCCGGTAACCGTGCATTTATATGTATATTCACCTGACTGATAATATTCAGGTCCCCGGTATGGCATTTTTTTATCCGCCTTGCGAAGAGCTTCTTTCAAAAAATCACCGCTGAATTGCTGATCCAGCACCCTTCCAAGATAATTCATCGCATACTGAATTTTGCCATCGGCCCAGATCGCTTCTTCACCGGCAAACTTTTCACCGCCAACATACGTGTCATGGTATGTATATGGTCCGCTGCTGTATGAAAAATCATGAGAATCGATCCTTGTTGAGTCTGTTTCGTTCATATAGGCGGCATATGTATTCACGTTGGCTTCAAGTCTGAACTCGATCAGCTTGCTGATATCACCATCCTCAACATTCTCGTAGCTAACCATACACTCCTGGTCCCGGACCAGATAGTCTACTGTGACGTTGAACAGATTACTGATCCGGATAAGATTACTGATGTCAGGATACGCCTGGCCTGATTCCCATTTTGCAACCGCCTGTCTTGATACAACAAGTTTTTCCGCAAGGTCTTCCTGTGTCATTCCCATACTCTTACGGATCAATTGCAGTTTCTCTGAAAAAATCATTATCATCACCTCCAGGACCAATATACAGTTTCCAACGGATACTATACATAAGCCATTGGTTGCTATTTTGCTACTTTTGTTATACAACATTTATGTTTATCAAATATACATCCGCTTCTTCTCCCTCAAAGGTAAAGCTCCTCTCATACTTCCCACCGTTTTTCGTGATCGTCTTTACGGACGCTTCATTTGGATGATTTCCTGTCTGTTCCAGGAAGTTCACTGACCTTCATCCTTCCATCGGTTGCAACGGTGAGTATCTCGTCGGGATATTCCGTCATTTCATCCCCGCCGTGATCCGAATACACACGTATCGCTGTCATGTCGGTTGGAACCAGCCACCCGCTCTCCTGCTGTATGTAGTTCTCATATTCGGGATAAGCGTATACTCTGTCGACACTTTCGACGAAGTCATTTGTAAGCGAAAATGAATCCCATATTGATTCCACCTCTTCATAATGATGCTTCACAAGAACCGTTTGATTGTCCTTATGCATAAGGTATACCCTGTAGTGGCTCCATGGCATTTCATCCGCCGGACATATTTCCGATGATTCAAAATAACGGCCATTGTATTTTACCCCCAGCCCGGATTCAAGATATTCTCCATCCGGATAATCAGCATCCGGATACCAGAAGATCGAATCTATGGTCCCGTCATCTTCACAGTCAAAATATGTTTCACTGCTATAGCTTTCCGGTATACGCATGATCCACTCATCCGGAGCATTCCCGGCATATTCCCGGTTGAAGATCTTACCTTCTTTATCTGTCGAAAACAATACCGTGGCACTTGCATGACCTACGAGCGCATTGACATTCTCAAACCAGAATGTTAAACCCTGCGGATCCAGAACCCAGCCGTATCTGTCATCACTTATGCACTCACTTACTGCGGACTCTGCATCAAATTCATCGACATCTATATCGAATTCCCCGGACATTATCATCATGACTTCCGTGACATTCTTGTATAGCTCATCAGAAAGGATCCTGTAAAAAGCATCCTCGTTATCTATTACATCCGAAAGTTCAAGCTTCTTCCCACTGTCTATGAGAAAGGAATATCCGCGCATCTCTACATGATCCGATTCTCCATTAGGCTCACGATACTCATGAACAAAAGAAAAAACCTTATCATCTGCCCTTCTGACACAGATATTATGTACTGTATCACCGGTTCCGGTATCATAAGCAGACTTAACGATATCATCATTTATTGCTTCAAGTTCCTTGGAAAGCCCGGTATATGAACCGTCCGCATCTATGACATGGATCGTTTCACATTCGACATCGCCGGGTAAGGAAATGCAGTACATCGGCACCGGGGAAGGTTTCTTCTCATCTTTTGCACTTTTCTCCTTCACAGGTTCTTCCTTTTTGGGGCTCTTATTTTCTTCAGTAACACTTTCTTTAATTACACTTTCTTCAATAACTTTTTCTTCAACTTTTTTCATCTTGTCTGCAAAGCCCGCTTCTTCTGTTTTGCCGGCGCAGCCTGCAAGAAGCATGGCAGTCGCAAGACAGATCAAGGCTTGGGTCAGTTTACTTTTTGTCATTCCCATCAATCCTCCTGTAAAACTTGATGTTTTGAATAAAACACAAATTCCTTATCGCGCTTTACTTCCTTATAGCCAAGCTTAGAATAAAAACTGTTTGTCCTGACATTCCAAACCGGTGTATCGAGCGTAAACTCCTTTACTTGCGGGAACATATTCTCTATTTCCCGCATCATAAAGATCCCATACCCTTTTCGGAAATACTCCGGCGCAACGAAAATCCTGCCGACGTTCAGTTCGTCTCCTTTCAGAAACAGGATCGCGCCGCCAACGATCAAACCCTCATCCGTCAATTTATATAGATGCCCCTGTCGTGCCATTTTCGTATGAAACGGTAATGACATATATCCGGGAGGTCCTCCCGGTGATCCCGCTCCAATCAGAATATCACTGTCAAATGCACGCTTCGATATTCCGTTCAATGTAAGCGCATCAGAAGTGCCCGCTTTTAATAACTGTAAGCTCATAGATCACCTATCCATCCCTATCCATTGTATGAAAGCCGTTTTGTCGCTGCTGTTATATCCGGCATGTTCATAAAAATGCAGAGTCTCCGCTTTCTTTGATCCTGTAAGCAGCATCATTTTATAACAATTCTCCTGCTCAGCTATTTTCTTAGCAAAGTCCAGACATTCCGTCGCATACCCTTTTCCACGATAATCAGTATGTGTCACCACATTCTCGACAAATGCATATGGTCTCACATTTCTGGTCAGATTTGGTATGATCACGTACACGCATGATGAAACAATCTTTCCCTCAACTTCACAAACAATCAGATGATGATTCTGATCTCCAATTATCCGCTCCCACGTTTCTTCA
>JAILIQ010000235.1 GCA_024695205.1 Lachnospiraceae bacterium | reverse complement strand
GGTCCTTTACTACTATCTTGTGAAGTACAAAGGCTGGAAGGGAGACTGTGTACGCAACATCTGCACGACCCATCTTCTTGATTCCATCGCAAGGAGCTTCGGTCAGGAATGTCATGAAGTTCCTGTAGGATTTAAGTATATTTCCGCGAAGATGAACCAGACCGATGCGATCATAGGCGGCGAGTCCTCGGGCGGAATGGCGGTAAAAGGTCATATCAGGGGAAAAGACGGTATCTACGCCGCGGCTTTGCTTGTGGAAATGCTTGCCGTTACCGGAATGAAGCTTTCCGAAATAATGGAGCATATCAGAAAGGAATACGGCGCGATGGCTCTGTGCGAACGCGACTACAGGTTCAGCGCCGAGAAGAAGGAACACATCAAAAAATACATCCTTGAAGACAAGAATCTGCCTGCGATCGATTATGAGATAGAGAAGATATCATACCTGGACGGACTCAAGATATACTTGAAGGACGGCGGATGGATATCCGTCAGATTTTCGGGAACTGAGCCTCTTTTGAGGATGTTCTGCGAAATGAAGGAGGAGAAGGACGCAGTAAGATTTTGTGAGATCTTTGAGAAGTTCCTCGATCTTTAAAAAGCTGTGGAAATACAGTGTTTAGGCAGGTTTTCACAGCATGGGGAAACAATGCGGATCAAAAATATACAAGTTGCACAATTTTAGTCAAAAGATGCCAAAGCGGTCTAATTACTTTGGCATCTTTTATTGTTATCATTTACTCATAAACAAAGGGGAGGCGGGACTTATGCGCGAGAGAAGGAAAAAGAGCTCGAACAAGGTTAAGATCAAAAAGAATCTGATCCTGCTCACTATGGTCATCCCGACAGCCATCTGGCTGATACTTCTGAGGTATCTGCCGATGTTCGGTATAGCGATCGCGTTTAAGGATTACAGGATCTATACCAAGGCTCCGGGCCTTATCAACAATGTTATCCATTCAAAATGGGTCGGATTTGATAATTTCAAATTCCTGTTCGTAACAACGGATTCCCTGAAGATGATCAGAAACACGGTAGGCTATAACCTGCTCTGGATATTCCTCGGACTGGTGATCTCGGTCTCATTTGCGATAATACTCAATGAGATCACAAACAAGTTTGTTGCCAAATCGTATCAGACACTGATGTTTTTCCCTTATTTCATAAGCTGGGTAGTCGTAAGCTATTTTGTTATGGCTCTGCTCGATCCTACAAGCGGTCTTATTGTCAAATGGCAGATGCAGAAGTACGGAGAGGCAACCAACTGGTATCATACTTCAAAGCCATGGCCGGTAATACTGACTCTGGCCAATCTCTGGAAGAATACCGGTTATTCCTGCATTCTCTATCTTACTGCGATCACCGGTATAGATAAGACACAGTACGAAGCCGCTTCCATTGACGGAGCGACAAAATGGCAGCAGGTTAAATTCGTTACACTGCCCAATCTTCGTACGATGATAGCAATACTGCTCATCATGAATATCAGCAAGATCTTCAACTCGGACTTCGGACTGTTCTGGAATGTGCCTCTGGCATCAGGTTCGATCCTGGATGTTACCCAGACCATCGATACTTATGTATACAGGGCCCTTTCGGCGACCGGAGGCAATCTGGGCATGACGACCGCTGCGGGTGTATTCCAGAATGTAGTCGGTTTCGTCTGTATGCTGGTCGCCAACTCGGTAGTAAAGCGCATTGACGCGGACAGCTCATTATTCTGAGAAAGGAGGATCCCGAAAAGATGAACAAACCTGTGAAAAAGAGTCGTCTCGGACGGGCCGGCATCGTATCGGAAATATCGTTCTATGTTGTGCTCGGAGTGTTCTGCGCGGCATGTATATTACCGTTCATATTCGTAGTGATAATATCATTCTCCGCCGAAGAGAGCATCAGGGAGATCGGTTATTCGTTTCATCCGCTGAAATGGAGCCTGGGCGCTTACCGGTATGTTTTCCAGCTCGGAGACCAGCTGTGGAGATCCTACTTTAACAGCTTTTTCATAACGATAGTGGGTACCGCCTCAAGTCTTCTTATGACGATCCTGTATTCGTATGCGCTTTTCAGAAAGGATTTCAAGTTCAGAAACTTCTTTACGTTTTTCGCTTTCTTTACGACATTGTTCGGAGGCGGACTTGCTCCTACCTTTATGGTGTGCAAGCAGCTCCTCGGACTTTCGAACAATTACGCGGCGCTGATCGTGCCGGCACTTATCAGCCCTTTCAATATCATCATAATGAGAACCTTCTTCTCATCATCGATCCCCGAAGAGCTGATAGAGGCAGCGGCAATAGACGGAAGCGGAGAATACAAGACACTGTTCCGGATCATCGTTCCGATAGCCAAGCCCGGTATCGCGACAGTAGGTCTGCTTACGGCTCTGTCCTACTGGAACGAATGGTTCCTTGCAATGCTCTATATAAAGGATTCAAAATACATCCCTCTTCAGTATCTGCTGATGAAAATGCAGAACCAGGCGGATTTCCTGTTTAAGAACGCGTCGGTCATCGGCGTCGAGGCATCCAAAATGCTCAGGGATCTGCCCAGTGCATCTCTTCGTATGGCACTTGTTGTATTCATAGTAGTGCCGATCGCTTTTGCCTATCCTTTCTTCCAGAGATATATCATCTCCGGACTGACCATAGGATCGGTAAAAGGCTGAAAACGGTGAATCCGGCAAAGGTGCCGGTCACATATATCAAGTTTTTATATTTTAAACGGGAGGATCTCTTATGAAAAAAATCTTAGCGCTTCTGCTGGTATGCGCAATGCTCATCAGCACACTTACGGCCTGCAGCTCAAAAGAAACCAAGGGTTCACAGAACCAGAGTGACGGCGGTAACACTTCGACCGGTTCAAATGCATCGGCAGAAACAGGAAGACCGAGCGATCATGTAACACTTAAAATGTATTTCCATGGCAGCAACGTTTCCGATGATTCACAGGTTATGGCAAAGGTTAACGAATACCTTGATGAGAAGCTTAATGTAACACTTGAGCCTATCTGGGGCACATGGGGCGATTTTGACAACAACGCCGTTCTTGCCATCAACGGCGGTGACGATGTTGATATTTACTTTACCTGCTCATGGTCGGCGGATGAGTACAATCTCTTCGCAAAGCGCGGTGCTTGGGTAAGACTTGACAATCCTGACAACAATCTCCTTGAGAAGTACGGAAAAGACGTATGGAACCTTCTTCCCGAAGTTCTTACAAACGGCGCGAAGATCCAGGGATCAGACGGATTCGGTGTTTACGCTGTTCCCGGATACAAGGATATCGCATGTCAGCTTTGCTGGGATATCAATGTTCCCCTGCTTGAAAAGTACGGATACACACTCGATGACATCAAGAAAACAGA
>JAILIQ010000226.1 GCA_024695205.1 Lachnospiraceae bacterium | reverse complement strand
CCACAACAGCCTCTCGCATATTCTCCGGTCCGACCGTCAGCTCCAAAAGGGGCTTTGCTCCGATTCCCATGCTCGCAAGACTGAAATATGAAATAAAGGTACTGTTAATATAAGCCTGTCCGGCGGGATAAAGGATCACTTTTTTAGCCGGGGAACCGGATACGATATCGCAAAGGCCGCTCCGAAGAGCAACAAGACCTCCCGCGCGATCCAGAAAATCCGGCAACTTCGCATACGGGATCATAATGCCCTCCGTTCCCGGTACGGCCTCCTCTTCTCCGGCCGCGTTGGTGCAGACATCGTATCCCACCTTCTTAAGCTCCTCCGCCAGCAGCTCCCAGATTTCCGGGCAGGCAATAGCCGTTGAATTTGCATAGGGGGAAAGCAGCACCGTTTTCCCCTCCCGGAGGGAATGGATTTTAAACAGCTCCTCCGCGGATTCCGTTCTGTATTCCGCGTGTGTTTTTCGTTCCCCGGCAAAGAAAACCGTTTTCTGAAACATCGTGTTAAAATCCAAGCCGTTAACACCCCTAATATAAGACAGATTCACAATTTCATTGTAGGCATCATTAAGAACCCCCATGCTATGCTCATTAAGTCCCAGCATCTTGGAAAACAGCAGAAAGCAGTCGGTGCTTTTTTCTCCGTCAAGCACATAAACGTCTTCAATGACGTCGTCCAGCGGAAAGAGGGACAGAATTCTTTTACAGCTCTGAGAAGGAACTATCAGAACACATTTTTCATTCAGCAGGTCTTTAGCCATCCGCTCCCGTAAATACATGCCGATCAGCACCATATCCCCGGTTCCGGGATAAGGGCAGATATAAATCCATTCCGAAGGATAACGGGAACGAACTTCCGTGTAAAGCTCCGATCCCTCATTAAGCTTCTTAAGCTGTATATCAACACCGCTCTCCCTGTCCTTAGGCTCCGGAAAAACAATAAAAACCTGTTTTCCCGGCTCATATCCGAACACCGCCAACTGCTCACAAATCGGCCTGTAGGATTTTGTCGGAACGATAATTTGCAACCCTTTCTCCCGGGCAACAGAAAAAAAAGATTCCGGGGTAAATACCGGAATTCCTTTATGCTTAGATCCTTCTTTCTCAGGATCATTATCCAGCACCGCAATAATATTGCATTCCTTAAGTGCTTCAATTACAACTCCCGATGAACGGGTTGCGGAAAAAACAGCAACAGGAGCTTCCTTCTGAAGCTTTCCCTCTTCAAGAAGCTTCCGGCTTTCCGCTGAAAGCATATCCCAGTAATCTGCGTTTTCATCCCTCGCAGGAACCAGCGAACTGAACCGACTCCAGTCAAGCCGTCTGGATTCCGCAAAACGGTAGTCCAGCGCAGACAGTATTTCCTTTTCATCAGGAACCTTGCCGAGTCGCAGCACACAACACGCCGCAATCTCCTTCTGGGTTATATCACGGCATCCAATTATTTCCTTCACCTTCTCCTCCGACGGAAAGGAAGACCCTGTCAAAATAAGCCCTTCCTCAATACGAATCTGCAGAGAAAGAGCATGGCAGGAAATCGGCTCCACGTCTTCTTCCCGACATTCCGTAAAAGTCCAAGGAACTTTGGTGTATTTTTCAACAAGAGGCAGAACTCCCCGGTTCGACGAACAGATCACAAAACCCGAAACCCGATGCTTCTTCCGATACACCGGAAGATATTCCAAGGTATACCTGTTAAGCTCCGGGTCATCGGAAAAAAGAAAAAGAAGTTTCATGCTGCTGTCTTTATAACAGTCTTTCTTAATCTGATCGCATTTATCCTTCCCTTTCTGACATTTTATTATAACTTTGTTAAGTAATGATTTTTGCCTCATCAAGTATACTCCGTCTATTTAAATTTAAAGGGAAAGAGTGTTTCTATTTTTCTTAAAAACATATAAAATTTCTTCTATCAGTTCTTTCCAGTCTGAATTTACCGTCAATTCATAAGTATCCGAATCAGCCATTCCCATATTGCTCAGGCCAAAGAAATTGTAAGTATATCCCGACTCCCTTGCCTTTTCTCCCGAATACAAAATAATTTTTTCGGCTTTTGCCCGGGAAAGCAAATCACAGAGTCCGCTTCTTAAGCCGATAAAAAATCCCGCCTTTTCAACAAAATCAAAAACCTGTTCAAGACGAATCGCCAAAGGGGGAGTTCCGTCAACAGCTTCTTCATCCCCTGAAACATTTGTACAGACAGCAAAACCGTTTTCTTTAAGCCTGACAGCCAGTTCTGCCCAAAACTCCGTCGGGAGTTTTCTCTCAGAATGGGCATAGGGAGATAGCAGAACCGTCCGGTCTTGCAGCCATCCGTTCTTTTCAAACACTTCATCCGCACTTTGAGAAATAATCTCCACTCCAGGCCGTTTTCTGTCGGCATGAAAAGCAATTTTCTGCAGCATTGTATTAAAATCGATTCCCCTAAACCCTCTTAAATATCCGGGGTCGATAAGATCATGAGAATGGGTCAGATTACAGCTGTTCGTTCTGTCATATCCGATCTGTTTCATATAAAGAATCAGCCGCTTCCCGTCTTCTCTGTCCCGAATCGTATATATTTTTACGTCTGTCCCGTTATCCAGCATCGAAAAAACCCGCCGGCAGGTTTCCGTAATCAGAATCACAACCCCTTTTTCGACACCATCGAATTTCATACGGTCGGAAAGATACATCCCCGCCAGATAAGTATCCCCTATCCCCGGATACGTCACGAAGTACAGTCTTTCATCCGGATATTGTCTTCTGATATCCTCGTAGATCGTTTTCCCTCTTAAAAACTCTTTTTCGATCCGGTTAATGTGATAAGGCTTGTACTCTACGTATGAAATAAAAACCTGTTCTCCAACACGATATCCAAAATCATATAATTGTTCCGCAATGGCACGATACGACCTTGTTGGAAGAATGATCCGAATATCATTCTGATGCGTTCCGGAGAGATATTCTCCCGGTGTATAGACGGGGACCCCTTCGCACTCAGTACCGGAAAGACTTTCGTCATTATCGAGAACCGCACAGATATTAAACTCACTCAGCCGGTTGATGAGATAACGCGTCGTTCTGGTAACAGAAAAAAGGATGATACTGTGCCCGGAAGAAATGATTTTGCCTCGAATTAACGGTGCCAACCCACGCTCGACATTCTGAGGAAATGGTGCAGCTTCATCCGTTTCTTCAGGAGCATATTTCCCCCAGTCGATGTGTTCCCGCACCCGGGGTTCAAACCCGCATGCTCTCTGTACCTCTTCGTCAGTCGGAACCTCAGGAAACCAGAACACCGCCAAAGCGACAATTTCTTTTTTGGTAATCCCGTTTATCCCCACATATTCCATGATCCGTTCAGAAAGGATATTTTCAGCCCCGTTAATTACCATGCGGCAGATATCTCTTTTATAGACAGGATCCGGAAAGGAATAAAAATAACGGCAAATATCATAGCTCTCTTCTTCGCTACATAAATAAAAAAAGAAAGGGACTTTGCAGCAATCCTCTGCCATCCCTCTTAATTCTTCAAAGGGTGTGACAATCACAAATGTAGAGATTCCCTTTTCTTTTCGAAGAACTGGAAGAAAGTAAAGTGTATACCGATTGATCTCCGGATCCCTGGAAAACAAAAAAACAAAATACCGCTTATTTTTATATAGCAGCTCCCGCTCCAGCCCGCAGACGCATTCAAAACCGCGTTTTATGGAATTCAGAACTATATCAGATTCTTTCTGAATCGTATCATCCATATCTCATCCAAGTATTCATCCAAGCAGTCCGACGAGAAAGTCTGCCGCTCGTTCCGATGCATGCCCATCCTCGTGAACTCCATATTTGTCCAGAAAAGCCTTCACATCTCTTTCATATTTCTGTATATTGAAATTCAGGATATTGCATGCAAGCTGCTCATTGGTTTCTGCAACAGGAAAAGGAAGTGTATTATAATCTATAAGAAAGCCTCTTTCATTCGAAAGATACTCTTTCCGATCGGTCGCCAAAAGAAACACCGGTTTACCAACAAAAGCCGGTTCAAACATGATGCTGGAATAATCCGTAATCATAATATCCGAGACAGCCACCAATTCCTCACTGTCATAATAATCGCTTACATCTGTGACATATTCCGGATAAGAAATATCTTTACTAAGAGCCGCAACAAACGGATGAAAACGCAACAAGATCCTCCATTCACCTCCGAACCGATCCTGCAACGCATTCCATATTTTGTCAAAATCCAGATCGTTCGAATACTTCGTCTCAACACTGCCTTTCTCGACAATACGATATGTTGGCGCAAACAGAAGGTAATGTTCCTCAGCCGACAATTCATAGCTGGATCTCAGCTCTTTAAAATCATTTTCCGTATGAAACAGAGTATCCGAACGAGGAGATCCCACATAGACCGCCTCGCCGTCAAACCGAAAACCGCTACGGCAGGTTCTTTCGTCAAACTCACTCCCCACCAGAACATACTCCATAAAATCCAGGCCATGCATTCCGAATTTTCCGGTGTCTTCCTCTCCCCGGTAATTCATCTCATCATATCCGAACATTTTGAGGGTGACACTCGCCCAGTGCTTCATCTGAATATAAATCTGCCCTTCCTTTTTCAGGCTGGTAGGCACTCCTGTATCGGCAAGCCAAATTTTAGCTGTCATCAGATTTTGATAATAAGAGCGATAATCCCTATACGGTACGGCACGAGCCCCCTTCGGCACCGGAGCAGCAGCGTCCTGAACAAACCACACGACATCAACCGGTTCATTCCGTTTCATTAGAGCCTTAACTATATTTTTACCGTGCCCCGCCCCGTCGTTTGTCGTAATGAGAACGATTCTGTTCTCCATCAAGGGCATATTACGGCACTTTTCGAAAAACTCCCGTCTTCTGTCTGGTGTATCTTTTATGCCAAGCTCCAAGCGATGCCTGGCTTCCATACACAATACGGAGTAATAATTCAAAACCCCTCTTCCCCGAAGTTGTTCCGCAATTTCTTCGAAGCTTCGCAGACCGGTGATCAGCACAACAATTTTTTCAGGGTCATAGTCTCTCAGAGCCTGTGGGGCGGAAATCTTCATATCCCGATGGGCATCATCCATCCGCTCAAAAAGCACAGTCTGCGCCGGAAGCCCTTGAAGCTCTGTGTTACTATCTACAATTACATCCGCACAGGATGCGGCTTTGTATTTCAGGTAATAAAAATCAGCCCCTGCTCCTGCTCCAAAGACTATCAGCTTCCTGCCACGGCAGGCTCTCTCAAAATCCTCCCATGTCTGTCTCGAAAGTCGGGGGTCTTCCGTTATATGCCGTTTTTCCTCTATTGCTCTGTCTATTGCGTCCATAATGAATAATCAGCCCATCCTGTTAAATCTATTCAGACACTCCGACATATCTTTCGAATCCCAGCTTCTTAAGATTGTCAATCATCGGCTCTTCATATTTTTTTGTAACCGCGATCAGGACAATCGCTCCATCAGCCAGCTCCCGATAATCCGAAAGCTCCCGAACCTCGTTTCCCATAACATATTGTTTCTCATTACCTTCTTTTTTTGTCACAGCTATTTTAAACCGGTCAATATTTTCCCGGCCAAGCAGCCATATCACATCCCTGCACACCGCTCCGGCACCGTAAATAATGATTTCCTGAAACTGTTTTATTTCTTTAACTAAACCCTCCGGCAATTTTTTACAAGCTTTCAAGTCCCCGGTTGAAACATTAAATATTTCTCTCATAATCAGGTAATCAATTCTGAAATCAGCCTGAATTGCCAAAGGATTGATTAACGGAAATGATAAATCCTTTGTTTCCTTTGTAGAATAGTTTAGCCTGTGCCCCTTCGGTACGGAAACAGTGTGTGTTGCGTTTTCGTCAAAGCCCCTATAAGAGACGAGATTTTTCTGCGGATAAATATGAAGCCCTTGATTGATAAAAGAAAGATATGTGAACTGATAATCCCAGGCCGATAAATCCGATTTTTCGTATGCCCGCCGAAAATGGTTATACCAGTATCTGACGAATGCCGGTTCCAGCATAATATCAAGAAAGACCTCTTCACACCCGTCATCAGGAAAAGAGCTTACGCCAAAATCATATTTGTCCCATACCCGCCTCCAGGTAGCCCAGCCCCAGGTATTGTTATAATGAGTAAAATAATAATCCGCCCCGTTATCACTGGTGAAACCAAAATTCATTCCGGATACGGAATAAATCCTCGCATCATCTTTATATCGTTCGAGCATTTCCTGACAAAAAAGATAAAAGCTCATTGACGGCACACAGTCATCCTCTACGATGATTGCCCGGTCTGTCTTGGAAAACACCCAGGTAAACCCGGTTGCCGGACGCATACCGCATCCCATATTCGTTTCGGAATAATTGCGATAGACTTTGCATTCCCAGTCAACCTTTTCCACGATATTTCTGCACTCGGCACACAACTCACGATCCTCGGGATGATCATCCCGAGGCCCGTCCGCAATTATATACAGCTCTGCAGGTTTGACTTTCCTTATGCTATCAAAGCTTTGTCTGACACAATCCGGCCGATTGAATATCACGTATGCAACCGGTGTGGATAAATGAAAATCCATAGAACCTTCGCCTCTTTTCCCTGAAGATCCTCATCCAAACAGGATTTGAGTTTTTTTAATCATACGATCTAATTGCAGTACACCCATTCCTGCCGTCACACAATTCCTCGGAAGACGATATTGGTCATTTCTGCATCCTATCATACCTGCATTTGTCGTAAATGAAATATTATATCCGCAGGATCGCAATATCGAAATCGTCTCGTCGGTATAATCACAGTTCTGTCCAAAAGGATAGGAAAAACAGT
>JAILIQ010000145.1 GCA_024695205.1 Lachnospiraceae bacterium | reverse complement strand
CAAACGCGTCCGGCACGACGGTCTCCACCGAGGTCGGAACGGTCTCCGTTACGCTGGATTCCACCAGCACCTGGACCCTGACCGGCGACAGCTACGTGACCGAGTTCAACGGCGATGCTTCTAACGTCATCAGCAACGGCTATACCCTGTATGTGAACGGCGTCGCACTTACGGGAACCAATTGAATACAATCCTTCGGCAGACATTCATGAGGCCTCAGAGCATATGCTTTGAGGCCTCTTCAGTCTGAAACCTCAGAAACTCAGAGTTTCTGGGGTTTTTCTTTTATCTATAATTGTATTCAGTTGTGGTGAAACGCAGAATATTTTGTACCGTAAACAGCGAGTAAAGTCTTATTGGGTAGATTGAAAAATCTTGGGGCGGATTTTGTTGCTGTCTCAGGGAATCTCGATAATCCGACTAATCCCCTTGAACTGTATAAGAAGTGCAGCTTTGAAGGTGACGATGTCTGGTATATTTGCCAAAAGTGAAAGGATGCTGAATCTTAAGCCTCCAAGCGGTGCCAAAATGTCACCGCAAATCGGACCGAGTAAGGAAAAAGAACGTATGCTTACTAATCAATAGCTGAGCTGACTGATCATCAGTCAGCTCATGTAACTAATTCTATGAAAAATGTACAGCCCTCGCCTTCTCTGGATTCGGCAAAACATGTACCGTTATGTATTCCGACAATCTGCTTTACTATCGCAAGACCCAGTCCGGAAACCCCCTTGCCTTTACGCTGACGGGCAGTATAGTATCTTTCCCATATATACCCGATTTCGGATGCCGGTATCCCTTTACCGTAATCCCGCACCTCGATCATGGCTTTACCCGAGGATCTTGTCAGTCCTACTCTGATATTTTTCCCATTCCCGGTATGTCTTACGGCGTTATCCATGAGATTGTAAAGTGCTCTCTCTAACAATTCAGGATCGCCGTTCACCGTTATTCCCGGTTCTATGTTTTTTTCTATAACCACATTTTCAGGACTGAGAAGTTTTTCAAATCTGTCTGCGGAGCTTTTTACAACAGCACTTAGGTCGAACACTTCAAAATCCTTATGCCTGTCGGCTGTCTGAAGCTCAGAGTATTCGAGTATCTCATTTACCAGTGCATTAAGACGGTCGGCTTCTTTTATGATGACCTGAACATCTTCCTTCATGGCATCACTGTCTTCCCAGGAAATATCACGTATCATCTCCGCATAGCCTTTGATCATGGTCAGGGGCGTACGCAGGTCATGAGAGACATTTGAGAGAAGCTGCATCTGAAATTCTTTTGAAACGTTTAGTTTTTCGTTGGTCCGGTCCATAGTATCACTCAGCGTATCAAGTTCTGAACAGAATCCTTTTTCGTATTTTGCGGAATAATCCGTTTCCCCGAGCTTTTCGGCTTTATCGGAGAGCCTTGCTACCGGCCTTGAGAACTTTTTCGCGATAAACCAGGACAGAACGAAACCCGTGATCAGAGAAAGAACCGTTACGAGTGCCAGGATCTTTTTAAGTATAATAACCGATGAGCCTGTTGCATCGATAGGTGTACTGATATAGAGGATGACCGGATCTTCATAACCGTTATAGCTGATATATGAACCAAAGACATAGTAATCATCATTGATGCTTTCAGCGGCCTGATCCGAACTGCCCGCCAGCAGTGTCAGAAGATCACCGTAGTCATCTGGCAGTGAGCGGTAATCGTTCTTTACAGGATTACTACTGTCTTCCTTTGATGTCTTTTTAGAAGGAATATCGGATTTTGATCCCTGTTCATCCTTTTCCGGCCTGTCTTTCATATGGCTGCCTTTAAACTCATCGGAACTGTATATGATATTTCCTTCTTCATCCGCGATCAGAATAAGCAGCGAATTCTTCCTTGCCGCCGTATCGATCTTTTTCTCGATATCCGGCTTTGTGCTATGGGATATTATCTCTTCAGCGGCTTTCTTTGTGTCGGAAATGAGCATATCCTTGTAGAGACTCTGTAAAAATACTGTCTGCAACAGCCAAAGAATAATAAAAATAAATGCTGTAAACAGTGCAAAGTATGTC
>JAILIQ010000118.1 GCA_024695205.1 Lachnospiraceae bacterium | reverse complement strand
CAGGGAATAGTCCAATTCCTGCTTTTTCCTGGCTTCCTCCGCCGCGGCTGCAGCCTTCTCTTTTTCCTCCTGTGCCTTCTTTGCCTCTTCTTCCGCGATACGCTTGGCTTCCGCGGCCGCCTCGTCCTGTTCCTGCTGTTTAGCGGCTGCCTCCGCTTCCCTGGCGGCCTGCTCTAATGCTTCCTGCCAGGCGATCTCCTCCGGCGTCAGCGTCGGTGTCGGCGGCTCTGTCGGGGCCGGCGCCTCGGTCGGGGCAGGCGCTTCCGTCGGGGCAGGCGCTTCCGTCGGAGCAGGCGCTTCCGTCGGAGCAGGCGCCTCCGTCGGGGCCGGCGCCTCGGTCGGTACAGGCTCCTCCGGCTGCTCCGGAATATCCGGAATATCCGGAATGCCCGGGATATCTCCCGCCGGGTCTTCCCCTCCCTGTGAATAATCGACCATGTCTTCCGCCCTGACAGCCATGACAAAGCCGTTCAGATTCGTCAGAAAAAGGGTAAATGACAAAAGCATGGCAATGACAAGTGTAAGCTTTTTCTTCATTCTTTTTCTCCTCTCGTATGATAAAAACTATAACAAGCCTGTTTAGGAGCTGTCACAAAATAACGTGAACATTTGCGCAGGATGCTTCTTTCGAGAACAAGGAAGAAAACGCAGTCGATGCGGGCATCGACGAGGCTTTCTGACGCAGTTATCGAAGAAGCAGACAAGCAAAGGTGCACAAGTTATTTTTTGACAGTTCCTAAGTAAGGGTATTGTATTATGAGAGAAATCGTATTAAGTACGGAAAGCGGTTCAGATCTTCCGGAAAAACTGATCAGAAAATATCATTTCAAGGTGGTTCCCATGCATGTCATCATAGACGGTAAATCCTATGATGACGGAAGGTTCCCTCTGAAAAAGGTCTACGAATATTATGAAAGGACAGGACAGGTCCCTGCCACCGCAGCGGTAAACGAGAATGAATACGCTTCCTTCTGGAATGGGCTGAAAAGGGCGCACACGAATGCTGTGATCATGCATTTCACCTACTCCTCGAAGGCTTCCGCCACGCACGCGGCGGCCGTCAACGCGGTGAAGGGTTTTTCGGATGTGTATGTAATCGATACCCTGAACGTCTCCGGCGGCTGCACGGCGCATATGGTGAGTTCGTATGAGTATATCGAGAAGAAGAAAGAAGAGGGAGAGATCACGGATTTTGCGAAGCTGGCAGAGGAGCTGCAGGCTCTGGCCGCTCACGCGGTATGCCACTTTATCCCCGGCACGTTAGAATATCTGCGGGCCGGCGGAAGAGTTTCCAATGCCCAGTATATCGGCGGTACGCTGCTCAAAGTAAAGCCCCTGATCGAGATGGAGGACGGAAGCCTGATCGCTACGAAGAGATACCGGGGCACCATGGACAAGATCGTGGACAGGTTTATGAAGGAATTCGTGGAAAAATACAAGCCGAAGAGGGATTGCCTGTATCTGATGTACTCTATGGGACTGGCGGATAACGTGCTGACGCGCATGGCAGAAAACGCTACGGCTCTCGGCTTTTTAAACTATGAATATGTCAGAACGGGCTGCGTGATCTCCTGCCATGGCGGCAAGGGCGCGATGGGCCTCGCGGCGATAAGGGAATAGCAGGGTAATATTCTTCATTACGACTCCTTAACTCGATAAAAATTCGAGTTAAGGAGCTCGGATGATCATTCAAACAAATCTTCAAGCGTTATCTCATTGTCAACAATACCCTTATGTTCATTTCTTTTCACACCAAATGTCGTAACAAATGTCAGCTTCAGATCTTTACCGGTACGCTCTGAATATCTAAACATTTCAATCCTGCTTCGTAATACCCTCTCGTATTGTTTATCTATTGAGAATTCACCATTTGCGTATTTCATTTCGCAAAGATTCATAACACCGTCATTTCTATCGATTATTAAATCGATCTGACCTCCATCCCATTCGCCGCCATTCGAATCAACAAAGGGCTTTCTGCTCCACGCATATATATTACTAAGGATCCCGCTAATGCCAAGTCGCTTTTTTATTTGTGATATATGATGAAGACAAACCTGTTCAAATGCATATCCCGACCAGGCATTTCGTTTCCCGGAGTTTATCATAGCGGTCCAAAACTGCTCGTCCTGTCCCGGTGCATTTTTAACAAACTTTAAATAAAATAAAGAAAACATATCGGTAAGCTGATACATCTGATCCCGTTCTTTCTTTTTGGGAGCAACGTAGTTCCTGATAAAATCACAGGATGTGAGATTAGACAGAATTTTACTCAGTTCTCCTCCTGCCAAACCGCTCTCCCTGGAAATATCCTCTCTTGTAAGGCCTGACAATTTCTTTGAAAGGACTTCTATCACCTTTCTGTAATTAACACTATCTTTAAATAATGATCGGAACAGGAAATCATACTCGGTTCTTAACGGAGCATTAGCAGCAAACAACAGTCTGTCAACATTCACCGTCAACGGAAGCTTTTTGTCAAACATATCCAAATAGTAAGGAATACCACCGAAAACCATGTAAGCATCCAGAATCTGTTTCTTTCCATAGCCCATTTTCTTTACAGAATTAAGATATTGTCCGGTTTCCGAAAGTGTGAATGGGGCAAGATATATTGGTCTTGTTATTCTTCCATATAAACCGCCTCTGTCCCCTATCAGTTTATCAACCATCCAGGTTGTAGCTGAACCGCATACATACAGTTTTAATAAAGGTTTTTCGTTCCCCCAGCCATTCCAGAATGAAGAAAGCGCTGTCCGGAAATTACTCTTATTTGTATCCATCCAGGGAAGCTCGTCTATGAATACTGTAACCTTATCCTTTTTCAATGACAAAAGGTATTCCTTAAGGTTATCAAAAGCATCAAACCAGTTTTGAGGTTTAGGCTGACTGATTTTTCCTGATTTGTATATTGCTTTCTGGAATTCTGCTCTTTGAACTGATGCCGGTGTTTCATACAAGCCTGTAAACTCAAAATCAAATAATTCTCCAAGGGTTTCTCTGACCAGAAAGGTTTTTCCTACCCTCCGTCTTCCGTAAACAGCAACAAACTCAGACTTGGGAGAGTTCTGATAGTTTTTCAATATTTCTATTTCTTCAATGCGGCCAATCAAGATGTTCTTCTTCACATTCATTCCTCTCAATCAGGTCATTATAATAGGAAGATTATAGATGATGCTGTTATGATTGTCAACGATACGGACTCCTTAACTCGATTTAAATTTGAGTTAAGGAGTCCGTATGATCATTCGGCGTGGTTTTTATCCCGAACAGGTCCATCATGAAATCCTCTCGCTCGTTATAGATATTCACGACATAAATACAATCCGGCTCTATCCTGTAGAATACATAATTTTTGGCAACAAAGATACATAGACAATCCGTATCCACGCCATACATGTCATGAACTGAAATGCCTACCTGCTCATGCTCACACAATGAACGGACACGGCTGCCGATCTCTTTGATCACCTTTTTTCTGACATCTCCACTGAACTGGAAGTCAAGATACTTTTTGATCTCCCGCATTTTTTCGGTATAATCTGGCGAGTACTTTAATTTCTTCAATCTATGATCCCCATCTCCCTGTCAAAATCATCAGCATCGATCCAACCATCTCTGTTTGCCCGTTCTTCAGCTCTCCTAAGATCTGCGGCAAGCGCTCTGGCAGCTTTTATCCTGTCCAGCTCATCAGCTTCAGCCACCGTCATGATCGTATAAGCGCCATGGCCGTTCCTTGTAAGATATACACGGTTTTTTTTATCAACTTCTTTAAGAACCTCTGTATAGTTTCTCAAATCTGAAATAGGCATTATACTTGGCATAAGACACATTCCTCCTGTCTAAATATGATTACCTCTTATATAATATAATATGAAAGTTCCTATAGCAAGTATATTTGCATGTTAATTTACGTGTTATTTTAGTACCATTACCAGTCAGCCAGCCGACGATCCAAATTGAAATTGAGGCAGGACGAGATCCTGCCTCAATGTTGTGTCATATAATGAAATACGCAAGAGCTTTATATTACCGGAGCGGATGGTCTGTGTAAAGTCCTCACTTGTTAAAAATGTCGCTGTGTGTACCAGCCCTTACAAGTGAAAGTACCAGAATGTCCTCCGTAATATGATACACAAGAATCCAATTTGGTTCTAAATGTAATTCCCGATGATCCTTCCAATTCCCGGACAAGGGATGATTACCATATTCAGGTCCGTTTTCATATTATTGATAGAAGAATATTTTATATTTACATTGTAGCATAATTGTGCTACGCTGTATGTGTATAAAGGAGCTTCCTGTATGCCGACAATCGTACCTATCAGAGATTTAAGAAATACAAGTGAGATATCAGAAATGGCTCATAAGAAACAGGAGCCGATTTTTGTTACTAAGAATGGTTATAGCGACTTGGTTGTAATGAGCGCCGAACTGTATGATCAGTTTGCGGCCAACAATCGTATAGATCAAGCGATAACCGAATCGGAAGCAGAGTTTGAACTGACCGGTGAGGCAATAGACGCAAAGACGGCTTTTGATGAATTGGAGAAGAAGTAAATTATCTCCTGAAAATGCATATGCTCAGGTAAAACGGATTAAAGATGCTATTTTGGGATTAGATACGTTCCCTCAATCATATCAAGAGAGCTAAGCTGGAAAATATGCTAACGAGGGTTACCGCCAGCTATTAATAGATTACTATGTAGCGATTTTCAAAATCAAGGAGAAAAAGAAAATTGTAAATGTAGTTACTGTTCAATATCAGGGTAGAGATATTTGATCTTAAGAAACATCGCTTGATCCAGTGATTTATTGGGTATATTATCGGGATGTTAAGAAAGCAGGCGTGCAAATGAATATATGCGGCGCACTGCTTTCATTTTTTATTTATGTAGCTGAGTTTGGATAAGAACCACCTTTAAAAAAATACTTTCGCAAAATACCACTTTGTTCATCACCCCTTTCTGACCCGCTTTACAGGCGGATTTCCAACAGTCAGACCCCAATTCAGACGGAAAATAGATCCGAAAGCAGATTCAGACCGTCGGCTTTGCGCTGCAGGTTGATCCGAACATACAGGTCGAGGGTTGTAGAGACACTGGCATGGCCGAGAATTTCTGAAAGCGTCTTGGGATCCATGCCGCGCTCGATACAGCGGCTGGCAAAAGTACGTCTGGTACTGTGAAAGCCGGTCTGCTTCAGTCCGCACTTTTTCAGAATCGACTTGAAACGATATTCCATGGAGCGGGGCTCCACAAATTTTTCAGCATCCCCGGTCAAAAGAAAAGCTCCCGGTTTCACAAAGGGCTTAATAATCTCGATCAGTTCATTGTTTAAAGGTATATCCCGAATAGAACAGTCGCTTTTTGGCGTATCTATCCTGATCACAGTTCTTCTCCTTCCGGTACCGGGTTCAAGCACCGGAAGCCTCTGCATCGTCTCGCGGATATGGAGCATACCGCTTTCCAAATCAAAGTGATCTCCCTTCAGCGCACAGAGCTCGCCGATCCGGATCCCGGTAAAGAGGCTTGTAAGCACGCCGGCATCCGTTTCATCCGTATCCGTTTTGAGTGTTCCCACCAGAATACGTTCTTCCGTCTCCGAAAAAACGTCAGTTTCCTTCTTCCGCTGTCTGACACTGATACATTCCGCGGAAAAGCGGACCTGACAATCAGTTTTCAATGCCTGGAGCCTGAGCTGCCTGAAGATTGTAAGCAACATAGCAGTGGCGCTGGGTCCCAGAGGCTTACGGCCGTTTGATCCCATCGTCTGGATGCGGACAATAAAGTCCTCCACTTCTCTGGTAGACACGTCAGAAAGCTCTCTGTCACCGAATTCCGGCAGAATATAATTGTAAAGCTTTTCCTGATAGCGGCATTTCGTAGATTCCTTCCATTTATGAGCGTTTGCCCTGATCCATTCAATGCCCACGGAAGTAAAGGTGCCGGCTCCCGCCTGACTGTTTTTGTTCTGTTGTTTCTTCTCTGATTTCTTTAAAGCAAATGCCAAGATTTGACCATCTTTCCAGAGAATGAAGATCTCTCTGAATAAACTCCCAGGATTCTTTGTAATCATCCGACTTGCAAAAATCAGAATCGATTATGAAACAAAGAAAGCCCTCCAAGTCATCCTTATACTTGATTGCAAAAGTATATGCATCATCCTCTTTTTCATCATCAGAGCTATTGAGCTTATTGTACAGCACATGATCAAGATTACTTGACATATAATATGCTTTATATGGCACAGATACCCATACGCTATTTAGTGCTGATAGCCTTAACATGATTTCACTTTTCTTCTCGTTACGTTTTATTATCTGCTCAGGTCTACACGTTTTTATTTCTTGAAGCGTATATATCGGTTCTTCAGCATTAGCATCTTCTACGACGTGATCTCTTGGAATAAAAGCTCCATCCGTATCAATGATATGGATGACACTCAAAAAATTTTCCTGCTTAAAATGATTTGCTTTTGCATAAGCTTTGACAATATTTCCGACTTTGGACGCAATGTTTTCTGGCTTGGCAGTACTTTCAGAAGTTATATCTCCATAGGTTATTTCTACATGTACCGTATTCTTATCATACAGTCTGCTAAGAATTACACCCAAAGCACTGTCATCGGAAGGGCCCTCGACTATTACAAAAACTATTTTCTTACGAGCCACTTATCTCACCTGCCTCCCGGAAAGCAAGCGCTATTTCAGCGTTATTCGTATGATCATAAACTTCTTCG
>JAILIQ010000116.1 GCA_024695205.1 Lachnospiraceae bacterium | reverse complement strand
CCTTAAGATCTTTAAGGCATCTCATCCTGTTGTCAAATGACATTTCCTCAGGATGCAGCTTCTCATAATGCTCTTTATCCGCGGTCTCGTGCCTTAACAGGTATCTGTCGGCCCCGGCGTCATAAAGCGCCTGATATGAACTCCTGCTCCGCTCTCCCATCGAAAGGGTGACCAAGCAGTCATTATGCTTTTTCTTCAGCTCCGAGACGATATCGCAAAGGACTTCATCCGAAAAATACGGATCCTCTCCTCCCTGCAGCACAAATGTACGAAATCCCAGTTCATAGCCTTCATCCGCACAGTCAAGTATCTGCTCCCGCGTCAGCCTGTACCGTTCCGCCTCTTTATTGTCTCTTCGTATTCCGCAGTAAAGGCAGTTGTTTTTGCAGATGCTGCTTATCTCTATAAGTCCGCGCGTATATACCACGTTGCCAAATACCGCTTCTCTCTTTTTTGTTGCTAAAGCTGCAAGAAGTCCTGCACTCTCAGGATCACTGCCATTTATCAGTTCCTCGTATTCCTCCCTTGACAGGCTCTGTCCAGCATCAAGTCTGTAAATTAATTCGCTTACTCTTTTCTCCATAAATCACTATTCGAATTTTTAAAAAATTATACTCGGTTTTGTCTTTACTTCTGCTTTTGTCCATAATCCGGACTTTGTCTTTATTTCAGCTTTGCCGGTTATCACTGCTTTCGCCTTTATTCCCGATATTCCCACCAACCAGCCTTCCGTTATTTCACAACAATCCATGCAGGTCCGGGAACAGTCTGAGGCTCCTTTCAAGGACACCTGTCATAAATGCGATCGCTATCCCGTAATTTGTAAAAGGTACTCCCTGCGCTGTCGCCCGGTGCATTCTGGCAAGCACCGCATTTTCCGTCAGCATGCATCCTCCGCAGTGGATCACAAGGCTGTATGATGACAGATCCTCCGGAAAATCGGGACCGGAACTCGTTTCTATTATGAGTTCCTTTTTTGTATATTCCTTAAGCCAGCGTGGTATCTTTACCGTACCGATGTCATTGCACTGCCTGTGATGTGTACAGCCTTCCGCAAGAAGTATCCTGTCCCCGTCCGAAAGCTCCTTCACTGCGCCAATGCCCTTAACAGCGGTCTCGAGAAATCCCTTATATCGTGCCATCAGGATCGAAAATGAAGTAAGAGGCATTTCATCCGGAACAATACTCCCGACCTTTTTAAATGCCTGACTGTCCGTTATGACCAGAGCAGGTTCAAATCCCGGTTTTTTAAGCAGCTCGTCAAGCTCCGTATCACGACAGACGACAGGGATCGCACCGCTGTCCATCAGGTCGCGTATGGTCTGCTGCTGAGGCAGGATAAGCCTTCCTTTCGGTGCTGATTCGTCGATCGGACAGACAAGCACGCACATATCTCCGCGTTCAACAAGGTCCCCTGCCAGCCTTCTCGGCTCTTTATCGGGTATCATCCTTGCCAGACGTTCCTTAAGCTCCACTATCCCGCTTCCTGTCAGGCTGCTGACCGCTATGGCATTTTCCGGAGCCGGGAGCGCTTCGGAAATATCCGTCTTGTTCCATACAATAAGGTACGGTATATCCCTGTCCCTGATTAGTTCTATGAGTTCCGTATCCTTATCCGAAAGGCCGACCGACGCATCGGCTGCAACAACAGCGATATCGCAGGTCTGAAGTATCTCCCGCGTTTTCTTTACTCTCTCATTTCCAAGCTTGCCCTCATCGTCATAGCCCGGCGTATCGATGATCATGACAGGCCCCAAAGGCAGCAGTTCCATAGCCTTTCTCACGGGATCTGTCGTAGTTCCCTTTATATCGGATACCACAGCAAGGTCCTGTCCGGTCACTGCATTGACCAGACTTGATTTTCCGGCATTGCGCATACCGAAAAAACCGATATGTGTCCGTTCACCGGACGGTGTTTCATTAAGACTCATTTTTTACCTCCATGTTCTGCAATCGGGCAGGCTGACTCCCACTCGATCCGATGGGCCATCTCGCGTACACAGTCCGCTTGATGACCGTTCACCCCAGCCCCGGCAGACTGTCCGAAAGTCTATCCATCCCGGCACCCGGGGCGTGATTCGGTGAAAATTACCTCAAAAAACATGAGCTCTGCTCGTTTTTTGAGGAATTAAAAAAGCTGTACCCTAAAGACAAGGGTACAGCGATCCGTAAAAATATATTTTATAGTCAGCCTTCCATCTTGTCTTCCACCTCAAGCCTGGTTTCGGTGTCAGGGGATGTTAATTAGAAAGTACAATGTACCTTTCAAACCTCTTTGTTATTAAAGCTTTGAATATGTTGCCTTGGCAGTGATGCCCTCAATGCGTCCGAGCGCGCCCGTCAGCGAGTTTATCTCATCGACCGGTGCATCTATCGCAATGCAGATGATATTCACATTCTTCTGCCTGTACGGAATGCCCATACGTCCGATGATATACTTGCCAAACCTGTGAAGCAGTTCGTTAAGTTCCGCAACAGCCTCCTCGTTTTCAACAATAATACTGAGTACTGCAACACGACTCTCCATGTTCAAAATCCTCCTCGCTGTATTATATTCTTTTTCTGTTCATAATGCAAGCATTCCTTACATGATCTGCTCCCGGGAAATATTCCCATACCCGACCTGCTTTACAGAGCCGGCTTCCGGGGATTATCCTCCGTCTGCCCGGGCACGATCTCTTCCATCACTTCCGGTATCAGGCATTTTATCCTGCCCTGATATTTCGCATCGATATAATCGACAAATTCGCCGGGATCGGCACTGTTATCCTCGAACATATCCCAGTGTCCGGGAATGACCGTGCGCACTCCCGCATCTCCTGCGAAATCTGCGGCTTCCTGATAAGTCATGTTCCCGATACAGTTACGGCGGTATCTTTTCGCATCACGGCCGTTTATCGGAAGAAGCGCCAGATCGATATTTCCGAAGGATCTGACTTTTAAGAGCATCCCTTCGTATCTTACCGTATCCCCTGCATGGTGGATCCTTACTCCTTTTGTTTCAATAATGTACTGCAGATACGGATAAAGACCTGTTTCGGGGTCCATATCCGGAAATTCATGGGACGCGGCGATCGCATGAACTGTTATGTCGCCTACGGTAAATGAATCACCGTCATTTAAGCCGACCGCATTCTGTAAGCTCACCCCGTCCGCAAGGACCGAATCCATATGTATGCGCGGAAATATAAATCTTGCTTCCGGATTCGTCCGGGCCCATATCTTCCAAGCATCATGATCGATATGATCGAGATGGTCATGGGTGCCCAGAAAAGCATCTATCCCTTTGAGTTTTTCTGCCGGAACGGGCGGAGGGGTTCTCCTCAGATCATCCGGACTGGCATAATAATCAATACAGATCTTTGTATCGCCTGAATCAATGATCAGACCCATCTGACCAAGCCATCGGACAGTGACCTTTCCCATATTCTCCGTACTCCTCATCCCAGGTATCTATAGTCTTTTCCTTAAGCCCCATCCCCGGTATTCATCGTCTTTTCCCGAAGCCTCATCCCCGGTATTCATCGTCTTTTCCCGAAGCCCCATCCCCGGTATTCATCGTCTTTTCCCGAAGCCTCATCCGAGATGACCGGCAATATAAAGCGTCCTTCCTACCAGGTCCGCAACATAATCTCCCCTGTCGGCGATATCTCCCGCCAGTTCGCATACGATCAGGCCGAAGATCATGGTCCCGTAAAATACCGGCAGGGTAACAAAACCTTTGCAACGAAGTGCCAGTTCCTCTCTGGAAAATATCATTTCGAGAGAAGATTTCCGTCGTTCACTCGGCAGGATAAAAAGCTCACCGGCCTTCATTACGCACCTCAGCTCGATCTCGGACGGGAACCTGACATGTTCTCCGTAATTATAGATCACGGGCTCGGTAAACAGATACAGCGCTGCATTTTCAAGACCGATCTTGTCGAAATTGGAAATGATGCGTTCAAGAGTGTCCCTGCCGTTACCTGTATAATCCACAACATCGGCGAGAAAATCCTTCATCCTTCCCCTGCCGTATTTCGTAAGATGTTCTCTTGAGACCCTTCCCTGCGCCAGAGTCAGGATCGCGCGATCCTTCGATCTGGCAAAGAGCCTGTTTATCCTGACATTGGCGGCGACCGACTTCTGAGCCCTGTTTATCGAGCCCTGCAGTCTGTCAACGCTCTTGACGAACTTGTCGGCATCTGTATAGTTCATGGCACCGTTCTCGAAAAATATATCAATAAGATGCCCGGCTTCTTCGAATTCTTCCAGACTCATATACCTGTGCTTCATGGCGCTGAGCATTCGTGTCATAAATTCATGGAAGAGCCGTTTCAGATCCACATTCTCTCTGTCATAGAGCTCATTCTTGTATCGATAAAAACAATCATCAAATAACTTATCAATGAATTCGGGAGTAACATCCATTATTTCCTGGGGTTTGTAGTCGTACATCTCGTATTTCAGGGATTCGCGTCCGAACAGTTTGGTCGGTATCAGTACGGAACTGACCTTCTCCCCGTCGATAAGCTTAAGCAGCAGTTCAACCGCAGCCTGACTGGGCGCATCAGAATTGGCACCGATCGAGGAAAGCGGAGGGGTCATTTCCGCGGCCATGCGGGTATTGTCAAATCCGAAGACCGAGATATCTTTACCCGGAACAAGATTCCTTCTGGCCATGACCGAATAGAGCCCTCTTGCTACAGCGTCATTGACACAGAATATGGCCTGTATACCCGGATTTCTGTCAAGAAGGCTTTCAACGGCTTTCTCGCAGTCCTCAGCCATATAGGTCTTTTCATACATCTCTTCCCTGAAACGCAGATTGTTGTCATAGAGGCATCTTGAAAAGATTTCCTTTCTCTCGTTCGCATCGGAATTATCTTCCCTGCCTCCGAGCATCCCGATCTTTGTAAATCCCTTTACCTTGACCAGATAGTCTATTGCTTCGCGTATACCGGATTCATTGTCATAATTGACGGTAATCTCATTATCTCTCGAAGAAGAAATGAAAACCTTGGGTGTATGTTTGAATCTTTCCCCGAAAAACCCGTCCCAGACCACTTCATTGCTCTCGGACATACTGCCGAGAGCCAGGATCAGTCCGTCGAAATGACAGACCTCCTCGAACCGGTATATTACATTGTAAATGCTTTTATAACAATGCTCAGACCCTGTCAGATCCGGATTTTCATCATGCTTGCCCGCCATGACGACAAGCCTGATGTCGCTCGAATTCCCAATCGCATTCATAATGCTGTGGATGATATCCTTGGCATAATCTGTGAACAGGTCTTCTATCAGAAGTCCTATTATCTTCCCGTCATGTTTTTCCATACCAGTTCCTCTTTATTACATGATCTCCGGCTCAGGTTTTGAGAACAGATAACCCTGTGAATAATCGATCCCATATTTTACGAGCTTTTCCTGTATCTCGTCATTTTCGACATATTCGGCGATTATACCGATAACCCTTGTGCTGAGCTTTTTCCAGCCCGAGATAAGAGCGATAAGATTCTCCGAATCGGCACTCTCACAGCATTTACGAACGATGGATCCGTCTATCTTTATAAAATCGCTGTGTATGCTCAGTATATGCTGCAGATTCGAGAAACCGCTCCCGAAATCATCTATCGCGATCTTGCCTCCGAGTTCATGTATCTTGGCCACAAAGCTGACAAGAGTGTCATATTCGGCAATATCCTCGTTCTCAAGTATCTCGAAAATAAAGTTTTCGGGATGCCTGGCAGTACTCAGGGCATCATAGATATATTCGAGTATCTCGCGGTTTTTGATGTCCCTGTAACCGACATTGATGCTCACGCTCATATTATCGAGCTTCAGGAACTTTTCAAACACCTTCCTGATCATCTTCAGCGAAATGGAATCATACATCAGTCCGAACTTTCTGGCCACATCCAGGAAGCTGTTCGGGTAATAGATCCTGCCGTTTTCATCGACGATCCTCATCAAGGATTCATAGTGATGTATCCTGCCGGCGCTGTTGTCGTAAATGCCCTGATAATAAGGGATGATCCCGTCATGTGCTATCGCGTAGTTTATCACATTGACCATGTGGTAGCTCTCACGTATGCTCTGCTCGTCAAGCAGGCCCTCCCCGGACCTGACGACCTTGAACTGAAGGTTCTTGTTCATCATATCGAGTCGGGCCAGATTATACCTTGTCTCAAAGCCTTCGATGCTGCAGTCGTCAAGAACACAGAACATCGGCACGATCGCGATACATTCCTCTGATGTTGCGAAAAGATCCTTCTGCAGATTTTCCATATCACTGACAAAGGTCGGAAGGGAAACCATGTACGAAGGCGCTCCGATAGCGATATTCCAGTTGCTGATGATATAAAGCCTGTAATTATGAGCCCTGGCAAATGCCGAACATTTTGAAATATAATCTTTGTATGTCAGTCTTATGATCTGCTCCGGGAAAACAGTCCTCATAGGGAGCGTGTCAACAACATTGATAACACAGATACGATCATAGCCCTTAAACCTGATATCAAGGTTCATTGCGGAACCGTTCGGTATATCCTCCGTTTCGGACGCCAGAAGCTGCTGCCCGCATTCCCTGACAAATTCCTTCAGTGTATCGGCAGCCTCCGCAACAGTCCCTTCTTTAAGCCTCTTCTCTACATTGATCAGGTAATGAAGCAGTGTCTTGTTATCCTTCTCGGTGCCTGCGGTATTGGAATAAGCGAAGGGATTGAATTCCTGTGTTGCATCATTTTCACCCATTATGGCTATTCCGAAGGTTCCGTTGGCAAATACATTTCTGCCGTTACTGCAAACGATCTCCCCGGCCACAACGCAACCGCACATATTGGAATTTTCATACGCCGAAAGCTCCCATTTGACACAGTTGGGGAACAGCTGGTGGCGAAGTGTGCAGGCATAGGCAAAGATGGTTTCGGCCTTGTCGAAATTCTCGATCCTTCTGAACAGAAGACGATTGTCCTCTATGATCTTCTTGTCATAGATAAATCCGCGCTTCAGCATTCTTCCCGGCGTAACATTGTGATTGACAGTAACAAGCTCCCGCTTTAAGGAAGTATCCGTATCGGGATGCGAAGCATAATCCGCTTCGTTCCAGGGATCATCTTTCGGAAGGATATCCTCAAGACTTTCATTTCTGAAATATCTCAGGTAGATCGGAATATCGGGCACATCGGCGTATACCACGGGAAACAGATTGGATAAAGCCCCGTTTTCAACAAGCTCGTCACCTATGCCTATACGGTATTCCCTTCCGGCATCCGTACCTTTTACCTCCAGAATACAGCTTCCTATGGCATCGGTGATCTCGTATTCTTCTCCGACATTCTGAACACCCGATGCATATGAGCTTAGCGCTTCAAGAGTTGCTCCGCCCATCGCGGCAAATATGACGGCATTATCGGACCACCCGTTTTCATTAAAAACAAATCCCGTACTCGAAAAAGGCTTGTTTTCGAACTCCGCGCCGGCAGCCACTCCGCCGATCATCTGAACGCCGTGGAAGCTTTCGTTGGTGTTTTCGACAAATTTATAAATATCGTAATATCCAAGGGTAAAAAATGTAAGAAGGATCCTGGTGTCCCCGAAAACAACTTCATCCCTGACCTGCCTGCAAAGCTCGTCGGCTCCAATGGGCCGGCCTGTATTTTTATCGATCGTGGGCAGCATCGCGGTTTTTATCTTGCCTTCATCCATCTGGGTTACCGAGATCACACACTGATTATTGGCAACTTTGCCAAGGTTTATGACAGCGGAAGTACTGGTGCCGAAAATCTTGGCTTCGGGCACCAGGTTTTTAATAAATCTTGCCAGATCCACCGCTTCTTCCTCGTGATGGATCGCGGTGTGTATACGTATCAAAATGTCTCCTTGACGGGCATTCAGCATAAGCTGACTGAAGGTGTCGGTCAGCCTGGCTCTGGAAACATACTGGAAATTCCAAGTAAACATAAATACTTCCTCCGTTGACGAATTCCCCAAAATCGCCTCATTTTGATTATACATTAATGACAGAAAAAACACAAATCTTCTTACAAAGTTTTTACTTATTTTTTAAAAAGATCCAGACTCCAGATGCCATTGACACGGATCAATATTATCATTTAAAATTAAACGGCAGTCGGCTTTAGGTTTGAACATACGGAAGGAAGGCGCAGGATCTTGAAGACAAGTATATTATTTCCCGATCGGGACCTGAACTTTAAAAAGCTCAGTGATGAAACCATCCACGATCTCGGGATGGACAGTTTTATAAAAAAGCTTACCAGGGTTGAAAGCGAACGGACATATATTAAAAATGTGCTTTCCATGATCACGGATGACGAAAGAAATGCTTCCTACCGTTCTGACGTTTTCGACGATCTTTTTAAGAATCCGAAGATGCGGCGGGATCTCATGACGCTCCTTGACAAAGTGGATTTTATGAGGGATTACGGCAGTTACAGGCATGACCACGATCATGAACCGGGCGTCTGGGATCTTATGCACCGGCTCGAAGAGATAAATGATTATATCGGATGTATAGATGCGATACATTCGTGTCTTTCGAATGCCGAAATAGCTTCCGAAGGACTTATTGCCCTCCGGGATTATGTAAAAAAGCTCCATGACGATAACGGCTTTGCCGAATTAAAAAAGGACATAAAAGACCTCAGGGCCGACACCGGGACTCTAAGGAGTGTGACCGTCGGCATCAATTTAAATGAACGTTTTGAGGCCTGCGGGATCGGGATCATTTCCATAAATAACAGGCCTTTTACAAAATCAGGTCTTGTGGGCAGGTTTATCGACAAGGTATCGGGCAAGGATCAGATACATGAAGGTACCGAATGGGACGGCGATTACAGATTCGATGAATTTACAGCCGCCAATCCCCTGTCGCAAACCCCCGGTTTTATGATCCCGGCCTTCAGTCCGATGGCCCTGATGGGCATTAAAGCTATTTCCGAAGGGGATGTCCAGGAAAGAAGTATTACCAACTA
>JAILIQ010000155.1 GCA_024695205.1 Lachnospiraceae bacterium | reverse complement strand
GGACGAAAAGCACAGTGACGAATATTGCCTGTTTTTCGATACGGAATGGTGGTATAACGTGCTGAGGCCCTTTGACCGTACAGACATGGGCGAACAGCTTAAAAAGAAGATCGAAACGGACTATCCGCTTCTTTTCAATTCCCTCGATTTCATGAATAAGACAATGGGGTTTGTATGTTATTCATACCCTTCATATGACCTGACCGATTATTCCAAGACTACCGGTATTTCAAACATGATCAGTGTCGGTCTCGGCGGCTATATCAACATGCGCTATGAGCAGTTCCTGATAGAGAAGGTTGAGTCAATGTATCAGCTTGACGCTCTGACAGGACTGTATAACCGTCTTGCCTTTAACACTATTTTCGATAAACAGAAAAATGATCCGGAAAATAACGGTATTCCGCTGACTGTTATAATGGCCGACTTAGACCACCTGAAGAAGATCAACGACACCTTGGGGCATGAAGCCGGAGACAAAGCGATCGCATCCGTCGCCGCGGCACTTAAGGCCTCATGTCCGGAGAATTCGCTGTGTGTACGTTTCGGCGGGGATGAGATGCTTGCATTCATTCTCGAGGACTGTGATCCGAATGAGATATCAAAAAATATCGTGAAGCTGCTTGAAGAGCGCAGCGAAGAGCTTGGCTACCGTATTTCCGCAAGCTGCGGATCCTATACGACAACGCTTGCTCCAGACACCAATGTCGAGAACATCATCAAATGCGCAGACGAGCAGATGTATATTATCAAACGCGAACACAGACAGGACTGAATAATCTTTAACTGTTCTTTTTGTAAATGATCTGCAGTCCCTTCATCGTCAGTTTTCTGTCATAAAGATCGATCGCATCCGTCGCATCGGCGATGATCTTGCCGAGTCCGCCTGTTGCGACAACTTTCATCGAGGGCAGTCCTGCTTCCTCGCGCACCTTTTTTATGATATATTCGGTCTGCCCTATGCAGCCGTACAGAAGCCCGGCCTGCATGCTCGATACGGTATCGTTTGCGAGTATGCTGCCGGGAAGTTTTATTTCTATCTCCGGAAGCTTGGCGGTATCATTCCAGAGCGCATTGGCGCTGATCCTGATACCCGGCGCGGTGATCCCGTATCTGAAGGTTCCGTCGGCTTCGATAAGATCATAGGTCGTAGCGGTTCCGAAATCAATGACCATGGCCGGACCGCCATACAGTTCATACGCCGCCACAAGGTCTACGATCCTGTCCGCACCCGCTTCCCTCGGATTGGCAAGCTTGACCTTTATCCCGGTTTTAAGTCCTGGGCCGACCTGCATCGGCGTCTTCCCTGTCAGCTTGATCAGACCGTTTACAAGAGAATGCATGATCCCGGGTACGACGCTCGCAACGATACAGCCGTCGATCCTGCTGCTTGAGATCTTATTTCTTTCAAGCAGTCCGTCGATCCAGAGGCTGAATTCGTCAGAAGTCCTCGCGATCTTGGTCGTTATCGCAAAAAAAGCCTTTTCCTCATTCCCGTCATAAACCGCAAAATTGATATTTGTATTTCCGACATCCACCGTAAGAAGCATTTTTTAACCTCCCATCGAGAGCGCAGCGAACGGCAGGAGGTTGCATCGGTGGCGCTCTTTACACCGATGCAGTCGTTTGAAAGTTCTTTTAAACTTTCAGACTCTCCTCCCCTTTGTATAAAACAATTATTCCTCTTCGTCGGTAAATGTGTACTTTACCGCTTCCGACTCATACTCATTATTGTAAATATCCACAAGATGTATCCTGATGACGGTATTCAGCCCATCCGTTTCCGCGTAGGAAACTTCAAGCTCCTCGTCAAATACGATCTCATCGCCCGTCCTGAAGTAAGGCTTAAGCTCTCCCGAATAAGTCAGGTAATCATAGACAAAACGGATCCTGTCGCCACTGTTGAATTGTCTTAACGCACGTTCATACTGCCCTGGGAATACCGTAGATGCTGTCTGTGTCCCGACGGCTCTTGCAGAGCGTTCTGCCCGGTTTTGGGCCTTTCTGTAGCCCGACACATATCCCTCATCATGTTTACTGTCCCACTGAACGACAAGCTCAATATCCTGTTGTGTTCCTTCTGCTGTGGTAAGCTCAGCCCGGACGATCCCGTAAGTGTAGCGGCTTGAATCTGCAAATTCCCCTTCTCTCCTTACTTTAAGACACACAGGCTGTCCCTCGATCGAGATCCAGGTATCGTCAAAGTCAAGCATAATATCATTGTCACTGCCCGTCTCACACAGGTCATCGCAGCCCAGGACGATATAGCCTTCGCCGTCATCGATGTACATGGCCGCATCGGCCGTTTTCAGTTCCCTGCGCTGTTCTTCGGTAAGCGTTATGGCACAGCAGTCATATCCGGTCTTTTCAAAAACTGCGGGAACGCCGTTATTAAAAACGGAAAGTGAACCCGACCGGCCCGAGAGCCGGCTTACACAGGCTTCAAAACAATCTGTGCAGACGGGATCATCCATTCCAATATTCTTCATGATATCGGACATCCGGGAATAATACCCCGGGTTGCTGCAGGGAAAATACATCGACAGACCGTTGGCAGCCTTCAGATTGGTGTTATTGTATATCACCGCATCATTAACCGCCGCCGCGAGCGCTTCCGCTCCTTCTGTCCCTG
>JAILIQ010000095.1 GCA_024695205.1 Lachnospiraceae bacterium | reverse complement strand
GATTGTAGCCCTATCTTCTCCGCTCTCCATATAGATAAAGCCTTCATCGTCCGTATTGTCGGCAGAGAACTCCACTCCATCCGTATACAGATAGTCCCCTAACAATTCAATTTCTCCAATACCTGAAAAATACTCTTTATTTATATGTCCGGCATCGTTGAGGAAAAAGGAAAAATAGAAGATATTATCGATCCTTACTATCGACGACTGATATCCATGATCTTGCCCGTCAATTTCGTAATACTCCGGCAGGAACTCATCGCATATCGCTTTAAGTCCCTGCTCATCGGTAAAATCCTCCGGTACCTTGTTTTCTCCGATCCAGTCGATGAAATAAAGTGCATGGTTACCGTTTCGTCCAAGTGTTGCCGATACGTGCAGCGCATCGCTCTCTGATTCAAACACTGTTTTCTCTTTATATGAAACCAGTTGTCCTAAATAATCATATTCATATACTCTGTATATCCGACAAGGTTTCAAAGCACTTTTTCCCTCTGCATTTGTGCCGAACACCCAAAGGCCGGAAGGATTCCTTACCACACTGCAGGATTCAAAGATAATCGCCTTTGTTTCAAAGATATCCACTCTGTAATCTTCACAGGTCGGTGTCAGATATTTTTCATCATCGTCGCTTTGATAGAGCAACGCTTCTATCTTCTCTCTGCCTCTTTCTTTTGCCTCAAGGAGTGCATAATCCACTTCAATCCTGATACATGTTGCTGCATCTATGGTTTCATACACATAATTCATGGGATCTGTTTCATAATTACATGTTTTTAAGTCTTCAAAAAGGGTTGCCGGAATAGAAAGGTTATCCCCTCCGGAAATGATCCTGCTCGGGTCGTTTAAAATAATCGTATACAGATAACTATCACCCTTGTCCTCGGGGTCATAATCGGAAACAGCTGTGGTTTTGGTATCACCGGGTTCACCGTACATGAGACGTGCCTGGGAAAAATCGCCTCCGGTTATATCCATAGCGAGTTTCTTTTCTCCGGCTTCATCATAAAACTCCGCAAAATATGCATAATCCACTTTGGAAGGATCATATATTTCCTTTTTACATCGATTGCTTCTTCGTTCCACACTTCACCGAACAGAACGTCATCGTTCAGATATGCGAATACCGGCGCAAAATCTCCAAGTTGTTTTCTGCCGGCTGTTTGTACTATTTTTTCGCTCATGTTATTTCCTCTCGCTAATTACAGAAACGCTCCGTTGCAGACCTGAATAATCTGCCCCTTTACATGTTTACCCATATCTGAAGCAAGGAAGAGACAAGCGTTTGCCTGATCCATCGGATCACATTCAGGACCGGGAAAATAAACGAAATGCTTGCTATACTCCAGCATCTTTGCTCCTCCCGGCTGCTCACCGGCCTTGTTCGCAAGATGAGCAGGCGTCACCGTTGCTCCGGGAGCTACCGCATTGATACGGATGTTTGTATCGATCAACCTCATAGCAACATTTTTCGTCAGCGTATTGATCGCTCCCTTGGAAGACGTATAGGACGCTCCGCAGAATGGCCTGTCCCCATTGACAGAAGAGATGTTGATAATACAGCCTTCATTTTTCGGCAGAAATACCTTCAATGCCTCTCTGATGAAGCGAAATGGTCCAAAGACATTTGTCTGGTAGACATACTCCAGCCATTCATCATCCGTTTCGTCAATCATTTTCTGTTCGCCAATGGCGGCATTGTTGATAACGATATCCAAATCACCATACACGTCCAGAGCGGTCTGAATAACTTTTTTTACATCGTCAAGGTTCTTGTTATCAGCCGCGACCCCTGTGACGTCATGTCCTTGTTCCCGGAGTTTCATCACGGCCACATCCAGCTTTTCCTGTCCTCTGGCAGTCATCACTACCTTCGCGCCTTCCATGGCAAATAACTCCGCCATAGAAAAGCCCATACCGTAGCTTGCTCCCGATACTATCGCCACCTTATCTTCTAACATTTTTGCCTGCATTTTTAACTGCCCCTCCTTGTATAAAATGTCTTAATCCCATTGAAATGTAATGAGAAATAATCACAAACAGCCCCATGATCGCAAGATAATCTATCAAGAAAAACACGACCGGTTCACTCTCATCAATAAACGCAAACTTTGTAATTCCGAACAGATACTCATGCATCTGTCTTTGTGTCAGTGCATATATCCCATACACCGCAATAACCAAGCCCAATATCCTAAGCAACCACTTTACAGCAGGCTTTTCTATCGGAATCTTTTTCCCTAACATTCCAAGGATCATCGACCAGTGAAGCCCCAGGTGAAGTGACATCAGAACAAAATTCCAGTTTCCGCAAAGCATATGAATCTCTCTTGCAACGGATGTTCCGCCAAATTCAAAGGCGCCAAAC
>JAILIQ010000142.1 GCA_024695205.1 Lachnospiraceae bacterium | reverse complement strand
GTTCTGTCTCCGATCCTTCATCCCTTAAGCATCGCTGCCGGTATCAGGACCTTCGACCACTCCGTCTTGGTTTTTCCAATCCGGAATGTGAAATTTTTTAGGAAATTTCAAGGTTGTTTCATTATTCAGTTATCAAGGTTCTTATGCCTCCACAGCCAATAAAAAAATGCTATCTGCTTTCCCTTTGGCGCGTCAGCAAATAGCATTATATCACCCGGCGTTGGTTATGTCAACCCCTTTTTTCACTTATTTATAGATCAACTTCTTGCCGTTTTTGAGTTAATTGTTTATACAATTCTAACTATTTAAGCATTCCTCTGAATCTCGTTATGCCCATCAGTATCAGATTGTGCTTATATATAAATGAAAGTATCGGATTGGCTGTTATCTGTTCAACGATCTTTATACCGAATTCCGATGTCGATGTAGCCATTATAATGACTCCTATAACTGAAAGGATCAGATAGGCCTCAACGATCCCCGCCGCCACGCCAAGCGACTTGTTGAGCATGTTAAGAACGGGCAGTTTACTTACCAGATTCAATACCAATGATAGTATTATGATCAGAACCGTCATGATCACCAGAGTAATGATAAAGGCTATACAGTTGATCGCCATGTCTGTTAACTTGTCCGTTATCTTCGCGTTGATCTGGGCGACGGACTGATTTGCCGTATTGGCAACCGCTTCACCGCTGTCAAGCAGAAAATCACTGACCTTCTCAGGCAGCTTCATCCCGTCGACATAATCTGTCAGAGTATTGTCCGACATATTGAAATTCAGATGTACATGTTCCTCGATCTTCGAATGTATCGTGTTGTACATGCTCGGGTTGTTGCGCATCGCCGAAGCCACATACGGAGAGATCAAAACCGTAAGTATTACCGCGATCAGCATTCCAAACAGATCAAATAACGTTTTGATCAGTCCCCGCTTCAGTCCGGCTATCACGCACACGGTAATGATAACGATCGTTACGATAAAAGCCGGCGAAAGCCATGCACCGCCTATTCCAGCACTATTCATTATTCATTTACGGCCGAAGCCGCATCCTCCTTCAGTGTTCTCAAATGTATCAGAGACGTCAATTCTTTTCCGACAACAACATACTCGGCATTGCCCGAACCCGGATAAACAAGACCGATCGTATCATTAAAGCGGGCTCTGAGCTTTTCGTCTCCTTTTTTCCTGTAAATAACACAGGAATCATCCTGAGTCAATATCAGCTCATCGCCTTCAAGACTCATGGTATCAAAGCTCATACTGCTGTTGATCGCAGATACCGTCTTTCCGTTAAGATCATAGACCGTAACGGAAACTCCGCCCTCCGGCTCCTTCCGCGCGACAGCAAATCCGGTATCGGAACTGCAGACCGCTTCTATCCCGCCTTCGAATTTCAGGTTCGTAACAAGCTCCGGAACCTCTCTCATTTTATAAAGATCGCATCCCCCATCATAGAAGACCGCAACTCTCGAATCACCGATAAACCTTACATCCACAATAAGCTTTTCACTGTATGAATAGCTGCCGACGATCTTATCGGAATAATTCTGACCGACATCGTCAAAATTGTAAAATGTAAGCCATGCCGTATTTTCCTGACCAACCTCCAGATAAGAAGTAACAAGCTTCCTCCCGTCCTTTGACAGAGCCATGGTTATCGGGAATCCGGACTTCCTGACATCCGTCTTCAGATCGATCAGCATATTACCGTTAATATCATAAATATATATCTGATCCGAATCTCCGGCATTGGTCCTTACTGCCGTGATCCCTTTATCCGCCACGCATATCTGAGCGATCTTTTCGGAAACGGTAAACGACTGATTCGTTCCCGTCCCGTCCGTCACATGCACAGTCTGCCCGCCTCTGTCCGCAAATGCGGCAAATTCACCGGCCGCCGCGGCGATCGGATCCACAAGCGAAAAGCTGATATTCCACTGTACACTGCCATTACCGGTATATTTTCCGGCTCCGTCCGAATTATAGGCAATGTAGCCGTTATTGACCCTGAGATACCTTGCATCGGTAATATTGCTGTAAGACGCAACCGTTTCCCATGATGTATATGAAGCATTTCCGCCTACCACGGCATAGATGATCACACCGATTATTGCCAGTGCAAATACAATGATCACACCGATGGCAAATTTATTCGGTCTGCGTGGTGAATCGTTCATCTTTTTTAACCTCTGAAATCGTCATTGCTTTAGCGCAGTCCAAAGAAAACTGTTTTCAGACCGGATCGGCCGGATCCGTCTCACTTCCGCCAACGCTGTCATTTGACGGTTCGTTTGTATCATTCGGCCTGGCAGTCTCCGGAACCGCTTTTTCCGCCGCCGGTTTCCTTGTATCGCTCTGTGATTTTCTGTAAAAAACAAGGGCATCGGCAATATTGACGGCATCGCCGCCGTTTATTATCTCAATAAGACTGTCGATCATGCTTATCGACAGATTTTCCTTACCCACATAGGCTTCGTATTTCCGGGAGATCTCAAGCGAAGTCGTCTTGATCCTGTTCTCAAGCGTACGCTGCTCATCATAAGCGATCTCATTTTCCGCCTTCATCTTATTGATCGAATCGATGTATCCTGCCTTGATCTGGTTGCTGATATCAACCTTGGTCGTATTTTCAAAATCCGACAGAGCACGTTTCTTCTGATCGATAATATCGTTGATCTGGTTATCCAGCTCCTGGAGTTCATACTCGTATTTTTCAAGTCCGTATCCGCTCTCATCCTTATCCTTGCGGATGTCACGCTCAAGCTTGCGTATGTCTTTTTTGGTATTGCGGATATTATCCCTTATCGTACGTGCATTTTCCAGCGCTTTCAGGTTCTTCTTTTTTACGAACTTATAGATCAGCCAGAATATGGCCATGGCAATAACGATGACCGCCACATACAGTAAAATACCGACCCACAGCTTGTGCAGAGTCTCCGGAAGAAGTATGTAAATTAGTGCCGGAAGAGCGAGCATGATGATTATCGAAGCAAGGATCACGCAGAAATCACCGACCTGATCGGGCAGGAAGACCGAGAAGAAATATTCCGTATTGAAAATACGTGAAATATGCTCCCTTGAGAAAATGCCCTTCAGATCCTGCTTCTGGCTTCTGATCCGTTCACGCATGGATGCGGTTTCCATTTCGATCCTTTCGGAAACTTTGGCATCTTTAAGCTTGTCCTTTTTGTTGCGGACACGCTTCATCCTGTCTCTTGTATTATCAATCTCCGAATCAAAAGACTTTTCGATTTCGGAAAGACGCTTGCTGACGGTAGTCCCGATCTCCGCATCCATACTTTTCTGCTTGGCTGCGATGTCCTTCTCGAGTTTAGTCTGTTTTTCCGAAAGCTCGGTCACTCTCTGCTTCATTTCTTCAAGCCCTGTGACGCTTGCTTTCATTTCGTTCAGAATATCGATCCCGCCATTCAATACATTGTTCTCTTCACCCATAAATACGCCTCCATACCTTCTTACACCTTTCCGGAACAGCTCCGGATCATTTTAGATCTCTACGCGGCCGTCAAGAGCCTTCAGCAGCGTAACCTCATCAATATTTTCAAGATCCCCGCCTACCGGTATTCCGCTGGCGATACGGCTGACCTTAATACCGGCCGGCTTAACCAGCTTGCTTATATACATCGCCGTAGCTTCTCCCTCAAGCGATGAATTGGTTGCAATAATGACCTCATCGACATCCTTCTGAAGTCTGAGCATCAGCTCCTTCAGCTTGATATCCCCCGGTCCGATCCCCTGCATCGGCGAGATCGCTCCGTGGAGAACATGATAGACACCGTTAAATTTGCCTGTCTTCTCATATGCTGCCAGATCTCGGGGATTCTCGACAACCATGATTATCCGCTTGTTTCGTGACGGGTTCGCGCAGATCGGACAGATATCCCTGTCGGTCAGATTGAAACACTCTTTACAATACGCGACACTTTTTTTTGCGTCTTCTATGGCAAATGCCAGGCTCTCCACCCTTTGCTTCGGCAGGCTCAGGATATGAAACGCCAGCCTTTGAGCGGATTTGCGGCCGACACCCGGTAATCTTCCGAGTTCTTCGATCAGCCGATTGATCTTTTCACTGTAATATTCCATTTTATCAGAACAGACCGCTGAGTCCGCCCAGGCCGCCAAGACCGCCCGACAGCGAATTAAGCATCTCCGACTGCTCATCCTCCATTTTCCTTAAAGCTTCATTGACTGCTGCGACTATAAGATCCTGAAGCATCTCGATATCATCCGGATCAACGACCTCGGGTGAAAGAGTTACCGATTCGATCTCTTTCTTCCCGGAAACCTTTACCGTAACTGCACCGCCGCCCGCAGAAGCTTCCCAGACTTTTTCTTCCATTTCCTTCTGCTTTTCTTCCATCTGACGCTGCATCCTCTGTGCCTGTTTCATCAGATTGTTCATGTTGCCGGGCATTGCACCGCCCGGAAATCCGCCTCTTTATGCCATAAAATCGTCCTCCGATCAAGATTATTCTTTATTGAGTCCAAATGTTTTACCTTAAACCCGTTCATTGCTGCAGGTTGTCCAGAAGTTTCAGTTTTTCGCTCAGATCGCCCCTCTTGACAAAGTCTGTCTTTGTGTCCTCCTGAATCACAAAGTCAACCGTATATCCCAGCACCTTTTTCATCGCATCGGAAATAGGTGAAAAGAAATCATCTTCGCCGTTGCCCATACGGAATTTTTTATCGGTATGAAGCACCAGCTTCTCTCCGTCCGATGAACCGAGCTTGAACAGTTCCGCAAGAAACCGTACGCGTCTGCTGTCTATGGCCGTAACTATGCTGCTCCAGTTCTGTGCGGCGGTTTTTACACGATCCGAAAGAGGAACATCATCAAATACCTGTTCCGGGGTATCTTCCTCCTGCCGGTCTTCCTCCGGAACAGGTACGATCCCCGATTCCAGACGTTTCTCGATATTTTCGATCCTGTTAAGAAGCGAATCCTTGTCACGATCCATCTGGGGACGGCACAGGCGTATGATCTCGACCTCCACAAGAAGCCGTTTCTGCACCGCATATCTCAGCTTATTGGATAACTCGGAAAGCACCCTGATAAATCTGATTATCACAGGTTCCTCAAACAGCGCGGCTTCCTCTTTCATCAGCTCTATGTTTTCCGACGAGTACTGCAGGATATTCTCCGGATACTCCGCAGTCTGTATGATCAGGAGATTTCTCAGATATCCGACAAAATCATTGACAAACTGGGACATCTCGCGCCCCTGAAGGGCTATGTCGTCAATTATCTCAAGGCACTTATTGACACGCTGTTCGTCAATAAATCTCAACAGCTTCGCAAATACCTCAATATCGACCGTTCCGAGTGCGTCAATTACTTTTTCAAACGTAAGCTCCTGTCCCATATACAACGCAAGACATTGATCCAGAAGGCTCTGCGCATCTCGCATCGATCCGTCTGCGGCTTTGGCAACATACCGGAGCGCCTTCTCCTCTGCAATTACGTTCTCTTTTTCCATCTCAGCCCTGAGACATTCCGTTATCGTATCGACAGAGATGCGCTTAAAATCATATCTCTGACATCTTGAAAGGATCGTGATGGGCAACTTGTTGGCTTCCGTGGTTGCCAGTATGAAAATAACATACGACGGCGGTTCCTCCAGCGTTTTCAGCAAAGCGTTGAACGCTCCGACCGAAAGCATATGAACCTCATCTATGATATATACCTTGTATTTTCCTTCGGCAGGCGAATACTTAACCTCTTCGATGATATCCCTGACATTGTTGACACTGTTGTTGGATGCCGCATCGATCTCTATCACGTTCATGGAGGTATGATCTTCGATCGCCCTGCAGGCGGCGCACCGGCCGCACGGACTGGCGTTGACGGGCGACTCGCAGTTGACAGCCTTGGCAAACAGCTTGGCAACCGAAGTTTTGCCCGTTCCGCGTGTTCCGCAAAACAGATAGGCATGTCCTATCCTGCCCGAATTTATCTGGTTCTTTAACGTTGAAACAACGTGATCCTGCCCTTTTACCTCGTCGAAAGCCGATGGTCTGTATTTTCTGTACAAAGCCAAATAAGACATCACTGAACCCCCGTTTCGCATATTTTGGCTATATGGTATGATTAGGCTCTCGCATCCAGGAAAATGATGATCAAATCATCATTTCCTTAAATACCGCTCTGCAAAGATGCAGAGAAAACCGCAGTGGGAGCTGCTTGGCACTCGCGATTTTCGCGCGGGGAACACTTAAACAATGTTTCTCTAATTATACGATATACCCATCAGGATTGCAAGCATGAGGGATAAGTCGCGCAGGCGGTAACTGTCGGTAAACCATCAGTAACTATCGGAAACCGTCGGTAACTGCCGGAAACCATCAGTAACCGTCAGTAACCATCGATATGCTTCCAGCTCATGGTTTTCGCACGGGAAAAGCCTGAAAGGTATTTCCTCCAAGAAAGACCTGTCAATAATCAATACAGGGGCAGCCGCGTTTCGCCGCGACAGCCCCACTGAAAATCAATCAAATATATTTCCCGACGGTCATTCAAATCTGAATACCTGATCGAAAGTCCTCAACAGTTTAAAGTCACCTTTGCACGTGATCTTCGACGACATGAATCCTCCCTGGAATGTTGCACGCCCTCTTGTAATGGTGTTGACAGTCTCTCTTGTAGTCGTTGCCGTAACATCCGCCTTGTCGGAATCTCCGTAGTAGCACTTCAGGTTCTTGCCTGCCACCTCCAGGACCAAGTTCCTTCCCGAATCAGTCATCCTGATCAGATAAGTTGCCTTGAAATCATCATCCGGCGCATGAAAAGCAGCCCTGAATTCCCTGACAAATTCCATGGAGTCGTCATCCTTGCCCTTTTCAAGAAAGCTCCTGTACAGCTGTGAAAGCTCCTCGACATCTTCCTTCTGTTTCCTGACAAAAGTGTCGTTGGACACATATTCGGACAGCTGTTCACCTTCCTGAGGCGTCAGATCTATCATTGCCGACCCCGTGATGCTTCCCGAACCCGAATTAACGCTTGAAGCAAAGGTTATGGCTTTCTGGTTGACGGCACGGTAAATGTCTTCGGCCTTTTTCTCGATCATCCGCTTATAATTCTCATTCGACTCAAACTCAACATTGTTCTCGACATAAGCGCGGATTCCTGGATACACGGTACCTCCGAGGATCTCCCATGCCTTTGAGAGCATATATTCCGCTTCCGCTTCGCCGGTTGTCGTAGAAATGACCACCGGAAACATGTATATCTTTTTCAGCTTGTTCTTGTCGGCATACAGCCAGCACGAATCAAGGAACTGCTGCATCATTCCGCCGATGCCGAACCATTCGACGCTTACGGCAAGTATGACTGCATCAGCGTTTTTCAGTGTATTGGCAAGCATTGCGATCCCGCTCTTCTGCTCGAAAATGTTGTATCTGGTAACGGTAGCCCGCAGTTCCTCCAGCACCTCCGTCAGCTTGTTGATCACATACAGAGTCGGATCCTCGATAACTCCTCTTCCCCCGTAATAGATATTAACATTCATCGCTCAACCTCCAAGTTATACAGATCTTCTCTTACGGTCATACAGGATCATGGCACTGACAAATCCGAACAGCAGACCACCGACATGAGCCGCGTTGTCTATTCCGGCTGCCGTAAACCCCGCATAAAACGAGAATATGATGAACAGGATCATTCTCTGGGTACTAATTCCCTCGATACGCCCTTTATTGGCAAGAACCAGCCACAGTAATGCCCCGACGGTTCCGAATATCGCTCCGGACGCCCCGACGCTGATCACATAATACTTCTCTGCCGCGATCGTATGATTGTAGAGCCATAAGTTGTAATACACCGAAACAAGAGCTGCAACCAGTCCGCAGGCAAAATAGTTGATCAGGTACTTTCCGCTGCCCATTATCTTCTCAACGGCGCTTCCCACAACGAGCAGCACAAGCATATTATTAAAAATATGTCCGATACTGCCATGGATGAACATATATGTAAAAACCCTGTAATATTCCTTATCTTCAAGAACCTGTTTCCAGCCGAGCGCTCCGAACTTCGTGATCGGTTCTGTTCCCGATGAAGCCGCGATCACACCTTCCACAACAAATAGGATTACGCATACTGCGATCATAACAGTATTGGCGGGGGTCACATACTGCTTCAGTTCTCTGAAAAAATCTTTCATAACGATAAAATCTCCCCTGTTTCCTGAGAACTGATTATACACTAAAAAGCCCTTAGTTGCAATAATAAATGCATTTGCCGATCCTCAGCTCATCACCTCTTTTTATTTTGTGCGGCAGATGCGGGGCGAGTCTTTCCCCATTGATGAACGTACCGTTCGTTGAATTGAGATCGGAAACGACGAAATCCTCCCCCTCCCTGTCGATCTTCATATGGTATCTTGAGATCCCGACCTGAGTCGTCATGACATAGTCGCAATGCCTGGCATCTTTACCTACAAAGTAAGGGAAATGACTCACGTTGATCGCAGGCTGATCATCCGAAACAAGGGAAAACGGGTATCCTACAGAATCATCCCCGTACAGAAAGACTGTTGCCTCCTCAGATTCTTTCTGAGCAGACTGTATGCTACCCGCCAGTTTCTTCGCATATGCGCTCCAGATCTGCTTTTCGATCTCAAAGCATACTCCCGCAACCGCCAGGATGACCAGTCCCGTTTTGACCACATCGTTATGTCCCGTATCCGGATTGACCAACAGTCCCGAACCGATAAAGATAAATATGATAAGGACCGATGCCAAAGGGATCAGAAATCCGGTCAGTTTGAGCTTTGAAGGACTCTCGGCAAAAACCTTTATGGGATCCGGCTTAACATACCCTTCTTCCTGACAACGTATTTCTATAGGTTCCGATACATCTGATCCTGCGCTTCCGGACATGACTGCTGCCTTTCCGGACGCTCTGTCCTTTTTCGCCCCAAAGCTCCTGCCGGTGTAACGGACCGGTTTGTTTGACTGAATCCGGCCGGCGTAACCGACAGGATCGGTTGGCTGAATCCGACCGGCGTGATCGACAGGATCGTTTGCCTGAATCCGGCCGGCGTGATCGACAGGATCATTTGACTGAATCCGGCCGGAGTAACCATCCGGGTCGTTTGTCTGAAATGAGCCTGCAAAACCGAGTGAGCTGCTCTGGCTGCTGCCCGAACGAGGCTGCAGATCGGCGTTGCCTCCCGTATTTGCCACCTGGAAAGGCCGGGAACCGTCAAAATGATCCGCACGGTCATCCCGTATCCTTTTTTCGGGCTTAAGACTTTCCGTAAGATCATTGAGGGTATACCCTTTTTCCCTGGTCCGCATATAGAAGCCGTATACCATGAGTACGGCGTTTTCATCCGAATAATCCACTATTTTCATCATGTACTCGGCAAGCTCGGACAGCTGTTGTCTTAAATCCACCTGGTATGCCGGATAATACGGCACATGTATTTTATCCTCTTCATCGATAAAAACAGTATCGGCCCGGATGATATAATCATTTTCCGACAGCATGTATTCCCTGCCGCGACCCACCGTTTCGAGCAATCCGTTCAGTACAGCCGCTATCCGGTCACTGTCCGGCTTTTTCTTTCCGAAAAATTCTTCAAGTGTGTATTTATCCTCAATATTGTATTCGTAGGTTTTCTCACTGCCTTCACTGACGATATCGAAAGGAAGAACTCCTTCCACATGATTGTAAGAAAGCATCCTTTCCCTGAAATCTGTTTTCCCGGCAACGCTTTCCGTATTCTTTCCGGTAACGTTTTTCCCCGTAACGGTCATAACCTGCCGTCCCAGGCTTCTGCAATGACTGATATTTACCATTATGAGCCTCTTTTATTCCTGTTTTGTCTGAATAATAACATCGATCGTTCGTTTTATTTTCGGGCAGTCCCAGTATTTTACGGTTGCAGCTGCCTTAACTGTTTCCGTTTTGTTTGTAAATATGCCCGAAAGCCCTCTGTTTTCCATCATTTTCAGCGACGCTTCGAGACTGATCCCGTTATGTCCGATTTCCATTTTTCTGTCAGTTATTGTAAAATATGGGTAATCACGGATATTCCTGTCAAGAAAAACAGTCATGCCCGGTCCGTCATCGGTTTTTCCGGTTGCGGCAATATATTGGACAATCTCAAATGCTGCCCTGTCGAGATCCGCATCTGTCTTTATCCTTGCATACATATAAAACAACAGCCAAAAAACGCCGAATATGACCGCGATCATCAAGGGCATGATCAAAGCGGCTTCTACCGTAAACGATCCCTCAAGCACCCCGATCCTTATTCTTGAGGCAGACCCGGGCACATATCCCTTTGAACTTCCTTTATCCGCCATGCATCAATACCTCCGTCATAACATAGCCGGCCAGTATAAACGGAGCAAACGCAAAACTGCTTTTGCGTGTAAGTCTGCCCATTGCCAGCATGGCAGCCGCATATAATGCTCCGAGCAAAAACGCCGACATTATCAAGATCATCAGTTTTTCATATCCTGCAGCTCCGCCACAGACTGTAAACAGCAAAGCATCGCCTTTTCCGAGTTTCTCCCGTGTCATGAGACTTACCGGGATGAAAGACGCCCCGATCAGAGCACCTGCACCATGTGAGATCACGACTTCCGGAACCTCCCCGGGATCTGTACCGCTCAGGCTCATAAATATCCCCAGCAATACCGGAAAGATCCCCATGACGATCAGCCATACCGGTATTTTCTTTCTCAAAATGTCAGTAATAGCGGCAGATAGCAGGTAACCTGTCAGAACAACAACCGTGATCATTTTTTACAGTCTCCTTGATTCCATTAGTTTTTCCACCCTCAGTTTTCCCCGTTCTTCTGTTTCCCGCATCTTTTGCAGGCTCTTCGTGTTTTGACTGCCTCAGACAGTGCGATCTGGGTTATTGTCCTTTTCAGACCGCTGCAATCCCGTTTATAATGGTATCTGTCACCGTCCTTTGCGATAAAGACCGTCTGAGGCGCCCTGCCCCTGGCGCATCTTTCACATGGATAATACTTCCCGCCGCCTTTATTACGCCTGCTGCCCACATCGTTAAGAGCACATGAGGATATGACAAGATTCAAGCTCGGGCATGAAAGGGATCTGTGATAAACGATCTTCTCCTCAGTGATGTACACAGTGGCATCATCGATTTCTTCGTTTTCTTCCTCCTCTTCGTTGAGCATTGATACTTCAGGAAGTCCCGTAAAATACCTGTATTCGAGTTCCTGTCTGACCGGAACCGACCCGATATCAAAGAATGATACCGGAGATCTTAACCGGTATGAGCACTTGATCAGTATCGTTTCGTCTTCGGAATACAGTACCGAACCCATGCAACTGAATCCGTTCTTCCCGTTCAAGACTGCTGCGCAGGCAAAAGGATACCGGCTTACCTCATTTTCCAGCAACCCTTTGATAACCAAACCGTCAGACGTTCTTCCGGTAATCTCCGTTATCGACAACCCTATAAGCGGGATTTCCTTTTGTGACATCTCTCCGAGCAATGAGTCCGCAAACCCGTCTCTTCTCTCTGTCGCAGCACTGACTATCTCGGGAAAACGTCCTATGTTTCTGGCTACATTCAGCATGCATTTCTCTACTGTGTACTCGGTATACAGATATCTGAAAATGCAGCATAATGCCATTACGGCAAAAAAGAAGATCGGGAAGACAATGCCTGCCTCAACTGTGAGGGATGCACGGAAATATTTCTTTTTCTTTCTCATATTTCTGTTTTATATGCTCAGGCCGTCACATCTGTGCCTGACATCGATTCAATCATGCGCTTGGTCTTTTTCGATACGGAGAGTTTTTATGCATTGATGAACATCGGCAACATATTCAGAAAGGGCTGCTTTAAATGTCAAGGCGCAGATGTGACGGCCTGAAACCTGAAAAAACTAATATCTGAGCTCATACTCCGAGCTGATCCTGTATCCCCCGAAGTTTATGAACTGTCCGGGAACATTAAAAGAAGCATTCACTGAAAAACCGCTTAAACTGTTGATCATCAGAAAATCCTCATTGTATTCATAACGCAGATTTTCCTGTATCAGATCCATTGCTCTGTATACGGTCTTTTTTTGTCCGTTGAGCAGCATAAGGATACCCAGGTAATCTTCATATCCGATCCCGCCTTTTATTTCCGGATAGGCATCAGCCTGTCTCTGTATAAAATCCGGAGAAAATGCAGCAATATCGGCTATATCTGCCATAAATCCCTCTTTACCGGTGATCACGGCCGTTTTCCTTCCCCGCACTAAAACCGCGGTTTCGATCAGGGCCTGCTCGATCGCGCAGACAAAGAGGATCAGATATTTGGCAAGTGACACAAGGAACGGCATTCCGGTAAATCCTACTGCTGCGGCTGCCAGCAGTTCCGCTCTGCTGCCAAGATCCCTGTCCGAGAACACATGAATTCCGCTTGTTACAAGCCTTAACAGAAAAATACGCAAAAGCACACTGGTCAGATTGTCCTTATCAGGAAGTTTCCCGCCTATGATATATTCTCTTTCGTATTTCATCACGGTATCGTCGGTCAGTGCCTGATCGGTATAGCATCCGAAGCTGTCGGTGCAATACATCACGAGTCCCAGGGATCTTATTGCACCGCTCAGATCAGCGTATTGAGCATCGGATATGTCCTCTTCAGCAGACATCTCACCTGATATGACCGATATTTCATCCATATCGGAAGCACCGATCGAATCGGCCATCGCAGCCGCTCCGCTTGTATTTTCCAAAGTTGCCGGCATTGCTCCCGCATCGTTTTCCGGATCACTTTCGGTCACACTGTCGATCCTGCTCGGCAGCAAAGCTGCCGAAAGCTCCTCTTTTGAAAGATCCCCGGTATTTTTGAGTATAAATGACAGAAACCCGTCTCCCAATTCCCGTGTAAGTTCATCTGCCATACCTGTTTCCGAAGCCCCGCTGTCCGCCGTAAACGAGCTGTAATCAAAAACCAGCCCGTCATAAACAAATTCACCCGTCCTGCTTTCCAATACCTTCAATGCTTCCGCCCGTTCATATGCAGCCTTTGAATCCATTCCGGAAAATGTCAGAAGAGCCTCATATCCGCATTCTTCAAGAAACTGCATATCCCTGCGCAGGGATGATTCAGCCCGTTCAATGTCAAATACGCTCTCTGCGGATCTCTTTCCGAGGTACTCCTTCATAAGTCCATAAGATTTCTCATGATCTTCAAGTATTTCGGTCCCGATATCCTCCCCTGCTTCTTCAATACTCAGTCCGTATTCATCAACCTCCGGTTCGGCTTCTGACTGCGCAGTTCTGATCTTCATTATGCAGTTTAACGATTCCCGGACATATGAAGCTGTCTCAACAAACAATTCAAGCAATGGTCCCGCTTTTTGCGCTACCGCATTATTTTTTTCCGATGTGGCGGCCCTGTACTTTTCAAGCTTCTGCTCTTCCTCCGATATTTTGGCTTCGATCTCACCGATCTCAAGCTCAAGCCGCGTTATCCCAGTTTCACAAAGTATTATCTCATCTTTGTATTCCTGCCGTATCTTTTCCGCTTCCGCAGCAAATATCTCTTCTGCAGACTCACCGCCTTCGGCCTCACTGTCTGTATCAGACAGCCCGGCTTTGATCCATAGTGCTGCTATTCTGGCCTCGATGACGGCATTTATGGCAGCCAGCGCATCCCTGCTTAAGTACAGTTCCGTTTCCTTTATTTTCTTCTGATCCTTTAATTTCTCCATATCTGCCATAGACCTTTCCTCCTCCTCAAGCGCCTGAGCATATTTAACAACCAGAAGCCTCAGCTCCTCCAGTCTGGCAGCCGGATTGACATATTTTCCCGAAAGGGCGGCATATATATCTTTGTTGTTGATCTGAGCGGAATACATGGAAGCCTGAACGTTCAGAAATCTTTTAAGGAAACCGGGTTCCGTACTGTAAAATGCTTCGCCGTTCCCGGAAATATTACACTTCACCCCGTCTACCAGCTTCATGAGCTCCAGTGTGTGTTCTTCTATCTTTGCTATCTTTTCTTCCGCTTCAAGCTTTTTTTTGAGCACCTTGGCGGTTTTTCCCTGCGATCCGACGATCCCGAGTTTTTCGGCAAGTCCGTGCAGCAGATCGCCGGCCTTTTTTATTACCTCATACTTTACGGCCTGTTCGGTAAATATACTGCCTGTTCCGTCTGCGATCATTTCATAAGCCGACAGTGTACAGCCGTCATTTTCAATTTTCCAGATATTTGAGGGGATTCTGCTCTCTATTTCCGATGCCACTTTGGAAATATCGCCTGCGGGACCTCCGAAGCCTGTATCTATGGCAAAAAGGTGATATTCTTCAAAAAGCGGCCTGTAGAATTGTGCTGCCTCAGACTCTGCCGCACAGACCAGCAGCATCCCTGCAAATGATCTTGCGGCTGCGCTTTTTGCAGCTTCAAGGCTCGTCATGACAAGCGAAAATACGATGACGAAGATCAAAGATAAAAAAACCGTAATCGAACCATTTTCGTAAATGTGATCATTCATATCAGTTGATTATCGAATCAGCGTTATTGGTTATGGAATTAAATGCGTCGGTAACTATTTTTGTTATCTGTCCTTTAAAGATCACGACCAGCGCGATCAGGATGACCAGGATAAGGACCAGTTCTACGACACCTATTCCCGAATTATCATTTTTGAATTTCTTTAATGTTTCTTTCATTCCGTCTTTTCCTCCTTTTTTCCGTAAATTTTATATTCCCATTGAGCTTATTGCCGGCACGATCACAATAGCCATAACGATCCCGAACATTCCAAACATAGGCAGTAACAGCTTTGTTCCGGCTTCTTCGCCCTTCTGTCTTACACTCTGCCGTCTGTCTTCCATTGCATTCTCTGCTTCAGCCTGTAATAATCCGATCATTTCGCGGCTGCCGCGCCTTAAGTTTTTTGAAAGCAACGATCCCAGTCTCTGATACAGGGCCACTCTGCAATGATTTGCAAAATCCTCATATGCTTCACTCTCAGACCTTCCGAGATTCATCTGTGACAGCGTTCGCACCATCTCCTCATAAGCATAGCGTTCTGTTTTTTTGTTTCCCGCCTTTCTTTCATTTTTCGTTTTTGTGTAATCAATGCATATCTTTTCCCATGCTGCCCGGCTTGTCATTCCTGCCGTAAGCAGAAGACTCAGCTTGCTTATGATATCGGGATAATCGGATATCATCTCCTTTTCACGCAATCTGACCTGTTTCTTCAGGTCTGCGCCTTTTGCCGGTATAATACCGAGCATTGTGATCAATCCCAGCATTGCTATGATCCCGGGAGCTGTATTTCTTTTATCCTTCCACCCTATCCGCCTGCCGTCGACATTGTCAGGCAGGATCATAAACCGATCGTTAAGACTTGCCCGGTCGGCAGCAGTAAGCTCTTCCGTAAGATGTTTTTCGAAGACTTCGGCTTCATCTTCCTGTACCGGAACAAGTCTTATCGGAATTGTTACGATCCTCGATTCGTCAAAATAGGTCAGTTCCGCGGTCAGATAGATAATGACCGGCTCAGTGATATTTTCCGATCTGACGGTTCCATCATAAAAAATGTAATTCGGGTCAGGGTCATCAAATTTCACTTTTATCGAAGTTCCCGCAATTTCCTTTACCAGATCGATCCTGCCGGTAACTTCATCCGCTGACGGATTATCCGCGATCACCGCAAGTTTAAGCTTCGTGGCAGCCTGTTCAAAAAGTTCATCCAGCTTGTCTTCGGGACATTTCTGTTCACTTACGGTGACGGAAATATCATTTTTGATCCCCTTTTCCGCCTCCACAGTCAGTTCATATACAGATTCCCCCTGTCCGCTCTGCGCACGGCTCAATCTGTTGCCTGAAAGGATCATGCTTTCAGTAGCCGCCACACACAGGATCACAAGCACGACTGTCGTGATCAGTATCGCCAGTATATACGAGATCGTCTTATATGCTCCGAGCCTTACCTCATACTCAGGATCCTCTCCCCGGGTAAGTAAGGCTGATGTCTGCCTGTCTCCGAAAATATCTGCTTTTCCGGCCTTAAGTGCCCATCTGTATATCACCTCTGCCGCCGGATACAGACTTTTCAACGGATGCTCCTTCCTGTCGAGCCCCGAGAACGGATTTTCCTTACT
>JAILIQ010000251.1 GCA_024695205.1 Lachnospiraceae bacterium | reverse complement strand
ACCTTTAAGAAGCGCATAAGTACATCCTGCCTTAAACGTATCGCCCGCACCCAGGGTGCTCTTAACCTCTACGTTAAACGGCTTCATCCTGTGGATCCCGCCGCCCTTTCGCGCATAAAGCATCTCTCCGCCGCCCTGCGTTATGATGGTAAGTCCGTCCGAAGACTCTTTTAAGAGCTCCATGATCGCATCCGCATCCATCCCGGCGTAGTGCTGTGAAGTGCATTCCTTGGAAACTACATTGACAGCCGCCAGCCTGTGAAGCTCGGAAGTATGAGGACAGTCGATCGTAACAAAAGGAACCCCGTGTTTTTTGCAAAGTTTTGCAGCAAGCATGGTCTCTTCACCGAAAAACGGATCTATTGATGCAACCTTGGCATCTGCTATGTCCTCCTCGCGCGGCACGTTCCACCATCTTTTTCCGGAAGAAAACAGAGTCTGGAAACGCCCCATCGGTGAGCGTACAAGACCGGCTATTACGACATAATCCATGACTCCGGGATCATCCTCCCAAAAGTTGATCGAGGACAGATCTACTTTCCTTTCGGAGTAAAATGCTTTAAGCATCGGAGCAACCGCTGTTCCAATCCATGTTCCGTCCATTTTCACATGAACCCCGAGTGAGCTGAGTACCGTTGCCGCTGTGCCTGTCTCACCTCCCGGCAGAAAGTACTGCTCTTTTATTTCCGAATATTCATCCGGCTGTAAAAAGCCGTCTTTAAGTAAAAATGAATGAGTTCCGAGTATCTGTCCGTAAAGATATGCCTTTTCCATTTTCAAATTCATCCTTTCGTATGACATATTTAAATCCATTCTGATGACAGTCATGACATACTTAAATTACTTTATCCGCAACTACGGAAAACATGAAAATTAACCTATCGACAACTATGGTAAACTTAAATCATTCCAAATTATAAAACGTCCTTACCTTCACATCAGAAACGCAGTTCTCCTCGCTTCAGTTCATAATCTACAGATGACTGATCCCGTCCGAGCTGATCCTTCCAGGAATCGATATTCACCCTGATCCTGCGGAAACCGAGTTCTTCATAGACATGCTGTGCCCGCTTATTTTCAAGATTGGTATCAAGCTTTATAACATCATATCCCAGTTCTTCAAACAGACCGTTGATAAACAGTCTCAGGATCTTCTTTCCGAGCCCTCTGTTCTGCATATCCGCTTCACAGATCTTGATACCCATCTCGCACTCATTGTTCCCGAGATTACGATAATTCATCTCACCTATAGGACGGCCTTCATAAACAATGATATGTCTGCGGGTTGTCTCATCGGATTCGGTTTCGATCTTTGCACGCACCTCTTCTTCCGTTGTTCCGAGGCCGAGCGGAAATCCCGCATGAGCCATCACAGACCCGTCATTCCACCAGTCCGCAAGGAGCCCGGCGTCAGCGTCAGTTGCATTTCTGATCTCTATTTCTTCATCTTTCAGATGCATTCGATATTCCCTTCAAATCGCTGTTGTTTAAACTGCCGCAAAGAAAGCCGATCCGGCCTTGACAATGCCCTTACCGTCGCCGGATCCGGGTTCCTCTCCAAGGCAGTAAATGAGCTCATTTAAGCTGTCATTTACAGGCAGAACAAAATCTTCACCGGTCGGATTAACCGCCACAAGAATACGCTCCCCGCCGCATTTGCGATAATAAGCCAGAGGCTTAGCTTTACCGCCGTCGCAGATAAATTCGATCCCGCCTGAATTACCGAGCGCGGGATGGGTTTTGCGGATACCGATCAGCTTCTGAACCTCGCAAAAGAGTGAGTTATTATCCGAGCGCTGTGACTCTGCATTCGGACGGTCAGGGTCAGGATCAAGGGGAATATACAGCTTTTTACAGGATTCATCCGTAAAGCCTGCATTTGCGGTAGCATCCCACTGCATCGGGGACCTCGAACCGGTCCTGCCATATCCGCCTTCAACAGAAGTAAGATTCTCAACATAGCGCATCCCGATCTCGTCTCCGTAGTAAATAAAGGGAGCTCCGGGCATTGAAAGAAGGAATGCAAATGCCATCTTGGCGCGCTGTCCGTTTATTGTACGTGCTAGACGGTCCATGTCGTGATTTCCCGAAGGGATGCAGATCAATCCGTTGCCGGCGGCCTTTGCATAGCTTTCCAGATATTTGGCCACAAATTCCGAAGCATCTCCTTCGCCGCCAAAGAACGGCTTCTCGCAGCGGAACAGATCGTTGTAATGAGACGGTCCGAAATGAAGCAGAAAATCCATATGGAAACCGCCCTCAATGCTCTTATCGGGTTCTCCCCATTCCGAAACAAGCACAACCTCAGGAAATCTCTCGTCAAGAAAGCTGCGGATATCCTGCCACAGGGCAATGGTACCTTTACTGTCAACATCATTTTTTACCAGAGATCCGGCCATGTCTACACGGAACCCATCACAACCTTTGGATAGCCAGAATGCCATTACATCCTTCATCGCATTGCGTGTGGCGATCGCGCCTTCGGAATCCATTGGCTGCTGCCACGGACGGTCCGGCTTATAAAAACCGTAATTAAGCGCGGGCTGGTGGGTAAAGAAATTCACAATGCAGCTTCCGTCCCTGTCTGAAATCCCACGCAGCGACCCGTATCCGGGTGCTTCCTCCCATATGCTGTCGGTCCAGACATAGCGGTCGGTAAACTCATTTTTCCCGGCTTCCATACTCTTTATAAACCAAGGATGCTTCCACGAAGTATGTCCGGGCACCAGATCAAGCAATACATGCATATCAAGCTTATGCGCTTCCTCAAACAGTTTCACAAGATCCTCATTGGTTCCGTATCTCGGCGCAACCGTATAATAATCCTCAACATCATATCCCGCATCACCGAAAGGAGACGCAAAGCAAGGGTTCATCCAGATCGCATTGCAGCCAAGCTCCTTAATGTACTCAAGCTTCTCCGTGATCCCGCTGATATTGCCGATCCCGTCCCCGTCGGTATCCTTAAAAGACTGTGGATATATTTCGTAGAATATTGCATTTTCAAGCCATTCAGGTCTTTTTCTCATTTTCGGTACACTCCTTTAGCTTTTAATTCTCCTCACTATGTTGATCATTCCGGACTGATATCAGTTCCCGTTCCCCGGATTTAAGTTTCATGCATACCCTCCCCAATATATTTTTTACATCCTTATGGCAACGTGTTTGCTACATATTTCCGGTCATATCTTAAAAATGTTCCCCACAGAAAGTCCTCTTCTCAACAAATACTTTCCTTAACATCTCCTCATTGGCATTGACCGTTACATCCTTGCGAAGCAGCGCTTCGTCGAAATTAACCGCACCGACGGCCATCTGCCCGAGCGCACGGACGTCTAGTTCCACATCAGCTTTCTTAGCCCTGTTTTCCGCCACTTTCTGAACTTTGTCGGCTTTTACACGATATATCCGGTTGTTGTCCTCAATTATCTCATCCGTTACTTTCACGGTAAAATCGCAGTCTGCGGGCTTTTGGATCACTTCAAGCAGTTTCTTTGCATTTACGACCCTGATCATAAAATGCTGACAGGTACGCTTCTCTATGTCATAAGCGCGGGGTGACTGTATGATACGCAGCAGATCGAACCCCTGCGGAAGCGGAAGCTTTATCTTTCCGTAATCCGCGTCAAACCTCGCAAGAAATCCCAATATCGCATAAAAACCGTCACGGCAGATCCATGCACATTCCTCGACCTTCAGTATAGCCGCAGGGTCATTTTTGACATCGGTAAATATCAGGTATGCGACCGGCTTTCCTTCCTGCTTGAATACATATGAAAATCTCCTGTCAATATAGGGCTTATCAGACTTCATATGTTCAAGCATCGCCTTTTCATCGCGTTCCATCGCCAGATTGAACTTCGGGGCAAATTCATTGTAAACGTCAAGAAAATCCGTAACGGCATCACCATTATTCCATTTACGCACCTCTCCGTCAAAGCGGTAATTGCGAAGTACCGAAGGCGCAAACGTGTACTCGTTCATAAACGTGACGGTCTCATATCCGACCTTCCTGTAAAATTCATGCTTAAAAGGATACAGGGTAGAAATAACCTCACCCTTTCCGTAAGTAAATTTAAGCAATTCCTTAAATATCTCTTTTACAGCTCCGCTGTTACGGTACTCCGGCAGAGTTGAGACCGCACCGATACCGCCTGTAGTCACGGCCTGCCCGTCCACATAGAATCTGTAGCGGTTGTTGATGATCCTTGCCATCATTGTTCCGTCATCATTAAACGCGCCCCAGTTATCAAGCTTATCGGCTTCGATCTCCTCACGCTGTGCCTCTGCATCCTCTATGCGCATGTGAAAGCAATACGCCGAGATCAGAAATGCCTCAAACAATTCATCCTTACCAAGTTTTTTTATCTTCATTTCTGTTTCCTTTCTCTTATGTGACAAATGGGACGGTTCTTTTTGTCACCTTTTCGTCATGCAAAATCCTATAGTCCTTTCTGTCATCTTTAAAAAATGTTCGGCCAGCTTCTCCACAGTCTTCTCCGGAGTCAGTCCTTCTTCGGGCACCCTGAAGTCCTCATATTTCTCATATAGTTTCTTCCTTGCGGCAAACATATCATCAAAGCTTTCATTTTCACGTAATACAACCCCACGCTGCTTTATATCGTCAAGCCGCCGGACAAGCTCTTCTTTTTCAACCTCAAGATAGCAGATAAACGCCCGCTTCTTTAAGTACTCCATCGCCTTTTCGCTGTAAACGGCGCTGCCGCCGGTAGCGATCACCGTATCGGTCACATTTATGCTTAACAGCGTTTCTTCTTCGGCTTTTAAAAAGCCGTCCACGCCTTCGCTTTCTATGATCTCGCTGAGCTTCTTTCCTTCTCTTTGCTGTAATAGGATATCGCTGTCAATAAAATCCATTCCGAGGATCTTCGCAAGTATGATGCCCGCCGTACTCTTTCCCGATGCCGGCATGCCTGTAAGCACGATATTTCCTCTTGCGGTTTTGCCGTCCGGCAAATGATCGAGTACATCAAACGGATGCTCCGCATGATCGAATTCTTCAAGGATCGGACACGGGATATGCGGCTCGAAAGCCCTGTCATGAAACCATGTACACTGCAGAGGATGCATTCCTGCGTCTTTTGCCGCATAGAGTTCCTTTGAACCTCCGTCTCCTACATAAAGACATTCTTCGGGACTCACTCCGAGCCGGTCTGTCATTCTGCAAAACATCTCGGGCTCGGGCTTACAGATTCCCTGCTCATAGGATATCAGCGCCACGTCAAAATACTGAAATAAAGGGCTTTCTCTTATAAAATCACGCTCATCGGAAAAAGTATTTGTGATAAGACCTGTCTTTATCCCATTTGCTTTAAGCTTCTGCAACAGTTTAAGGGATCCGTAAGGGATCGCCGAAAAGGTATCCGATAAGGCTTGTCGTCTTTTCAGGGCCGCAAGCCTGACTTTCCCGTCAGAATATATTCCAAGCCTTGTCAGAACTTCCTTAAGTCCTTCTTCAATGGTATATTTTCCTGTGCTCCTGTCATTTTCTATGGAATGCCATTCTTTTCTGAAAGCCGCAGGATCCGCACCGACATCCGCAGCAATATTCTCTCCGAAATAGGTCCTTCCCTCAAATAAAGTGACCAAAGTCTCAAACATATCAAATATCACTGCTTTTATCATCGATGCATTCTCCTTTTGAGCCCCGGGGACGGGGTGAGGGGCACAAAACATTACCTGTCCGCTCCCGCGATCACTTTTTTCATGTACCAGTAAGTATAAACCTTCTTAAATCCAAGCTTTTTATAAAGGTTCAGCGCGATCTCATTGGATCGTACCACCTGAAGGAAGGCATGATCTGCTCCCTGCTCCTTAACCTTTGCGATCAGGGCACGGCAGAGCTTCTCCCCGAGTCCCCGGCCGCGGACCTCTTCCGAAACTATCACATTCTGTATCAGGGCGAACCCACGGTCTATAGCGGCAGATGCACAAGCGACGGGCTTACCGTCATTTACGACCGAAACATAAACTGTATCCGGTGTAACCTTTGAGAGCATTCTTCGAAAAATGTCCTGTTTTCCTTCATCTTCTATTTTCTCATATCTGAAGTAATACGGCAACCATTCTTTAGGATCGGAAGCGAAAATGCAATCCGTCATAAAATCCCCAAAATCCGTATTTTCCAGAGACAGTTCCATCACATCCGTAGGTGTGACCTGCAGATAACCGGAATTCTCAAGAATACTGTTTAATTCCGTATCAATATCTGTCACCTTAAAAACCGCCGGAAGCCCGTGTTTTGCGTAACATCGTTCTACATACGGGATCTTCTCTCCGGGCGGAATGACAGAAGGATAGATCACACTTACCGAATTTGCCCTGTTCGTATAACCTTCCGAAAACCGCAGAAGCCAGCCGTCGTATTGCGTCATGTTCAGAGCTACATGGCCGTTTGCCGCAGCTTCTTCCAGAAATCTGACCTTTTCCTGTATCATAATATCCGCCTTTTTACCCACACAATTTCCGGGCTGGCTTCTCCTGAAGCTCCCCGTCGATCCCGATGCATGAAAAGAACACTGCACCGGGCCTTTTTTCCCTTACCGTTTCGTAATCCGCAACAATATTATCCGTTTACATTACGGATATAATCTTCCTTTGATATCATCGGGCGTTCAAGTTCCGCGATCGTTTCAGCTGATAACGAAAGTGATCCCGCATATTCCTCCCCTGCTTTCTCAAATCTCTCAAGAAGCGGATCCGCAACAACAGCCGCAGCGGGAGCGTTAAGAAGCGGTGTCTCGGGAACGCATATCATCTGTGGATCTCCAAAAGCCTGCCTGCACATTGCGCGCAGACCGTCAAAATTGCCGTCCCAGTCAGGGAACCCGCACCCGCTGATAACGAGGGTATGAAGCTTTGAAAAATCCATCAGCGCCTCATGCTGAACCCTCCCGGTAGGGTACTGAACCATTTTCATTTTTACAAGAGGTATGGTCCTGTCAAGCACCGCTTTCAGGTGGGAAGGCATGGAATAGCAATACAGCGGAAAGCTCCAGATAATAAGATCTGCACTCCTGTACATATCAAGGATCTCATTCTGGTCATCCTCGATGACGCAGTATCCGTCCATCTTCGCCCAGCAGCCGAAGCACCCTCTGCACGGAGCGATATTTTTCTCGATAACATTTACCACATTGATATCATGTTCCTTGTTCCTGTTCAGACCCTTTAAGAACCTTTCGGTCATACGGAAGGTATCGCTCTTCTTTTTGGGACTGCCGTTTAATACCAGTACTTTCATACTAATCTCCTCTTGATCTGAGCCACTGACCCCGTCCCCGGGGCTCAAAAAATGAACCCGTGGGACGGGGTTACCGGCTCAAATCTCAGCTATATCATAGTTTTTTGATTTCAGTATAACACAGTTTTTAGGAAATACTACCTGTAATATTCGCATTTCAAGCGCCAGACGATGCCGCAGATGAGTTACGAGGCCGTCAAACCCTTTCAGACCGTGTCTGATCCCGTGAGGGCTGTTTGCAAGATATTCCGTCATAAGCCCAAACTGGTGTTAGAATATAAATAGTTCAAATTAAAATGAGATTTTTCCTCAAACCATGTATAATAATAGCAGGAGGAGGATCTCATATGCCACGTAAAAACAAACAACATTCCAAACAGTTCAAACAGGATGCCGTTCGGTATGT
>JAILIQ010000133.1 GCA_024695205.1 Lachnospiraceae bacterium | reverse complement strand
ATCAATATAGCGAAAAGTACGGCACACCGTCCGATCACGTTTCCTCGGACCATATCTTCATCCCAGCGCAACATCGAGCGCCATCATAAGACTGAAGCCTATCGCAAATGCCACAACTCCCGTATGCGAATGCTCTCCCGCAGACATCTCGGGGATCAGTTCTTCAACCACAACATACAGCATCGCGCCTGCGGCAAATGAAAGCATATACGGCATGGCCGGCAGCACAAGTGCCGCAAGGATCACCGTCACTCCTCCGAAAACAGGCTCCACGGCTCCGGACAGCACGCCCAGCCAGAACGATTTCGGTTTGCTCTTTCCTTCGGCAAAAAGGGGCATCGATATGATCGCCCATTCAGGGAAATTCTGTATCGCAATTCCGAGTGCAAGTGCCAAGGCTCCGCCGGCCGTGATCAGACCTGAGTCATTCATAAGACCCGCATATACAACGCCGACAGCCATGCCCTCAGGGATATTGTGCAGCGTGACGGCCAGTACCAGCATGATCGTACGGGTCAGACGGCTTTTGGGTCCCTCGGTCTGATCGGCTCCGACATGCAGATGCGGAATGACATGATCCAGAAGAAGGAGGAACAGTACCCCGATCCAGAAACCGATAAATGCGGGTAAAAATGCAAATCTTCCTTTATCTGCCGACTGCTCGATCGCAGGTACGATCAGGCTCCATATCGAAGCTGCCACCATAACTCCTGCGGCAAATCCGCTCAGTGCCCGCTGTACCGAGAGCTTCAGCTCCTTTTTCAAAAAAAAGACACATGCGGCTCCGGCAGCCGTACCGATAAACGGTATCATCAATCCCATTATGATCGTCTTCATTCTCAGCTCAGACCTTCCTTTCTTCTCACACAGAAACATCTCCGGATCCAACTACCTGTTACACTACAGTCAGCTTACCATCATTTTCCGAATCAATCAAGATGTTTACCGTGTAAGAAGAGCCGAAATCAGACGCTTAACTCATGCCCTGATATTACCGGTAATTATATCGCCGCATTCAATACATCCGACCTTTTTCATCCCGTCGCCCATAATATCCGCGGTCCTGTAGCCTTCATCCAGAAATTCGGTTACGGCGCGCTCTGCCGCATCGGCCTCTTTTGCCATATCAAAACTGTACCGCAGCATCATTGCGGCCGACAGTATCGTCCCGATCGGATTGGCCGCATCGGTCCCCGCTATATCGGGCGCCGAACCGTGGATTGGCTCATAAAGCCCGCGTGAAGTCGCGCCAAGGCTTGACGAAGGGATCATTCCTATAGAACCTGTGATCATCGAAGCCTCATCCGAAAGGATATCTCCGAACATATTCTCAGTAACTATAACATCAAACTGTGAAGGATCCCTGACTATCTGCATGGCGCAGTTATCCACGAGCATATCCGAAAGCTCCACATCACTGTATTCGTCGGCAAGACGATGCATGACCCTTTTCCAGAGGCGGCTTGAATCGAGAACATTGCTCTTTTCCACCGAGCAGAGACGCTTGTTTCTTTTACGGGCGGTTTCAAAACCGATCCTGCCGATACGTTCGATCTCATCCTCGCCGTATCGCAGTATGTCTGTTGCTACGGCGCGTCCACCGCTTTCTTCGGTCCTGTGTTCCCCAAAATAGATACCGCCTGTCAGTTCACGTACTATTATAAAATCAATACCCTTTTCCACAATGGACTTTTTAAGCGGAGAAGCATCCGCCAGCTGAGGCCAGATCCTTGCCGGGCGGTTATTGCTGTATACTCCCATGCCGGAACGCAGCTTAAGAAGTCCTTTTTCAGGGCGCAGTTCAGCCGCAACATCATTCCACTTCGGACCGCCTACCGCGCCAAGCAGAACGCTGTCGGATACCAGGCACTTCTCCAGCATTGCCGGCGGCAATGGCTCACCGTATCTGTCAATGGCACATCCGCCCATATCTACATCCGTATATGTAAATGTATGCCCGAAGACCCCGGCAATGCGCGTAAGAACTTTAACCGCCTGTTCTACTATCTCGGGACCGATACCGTCTCCACGGATCACTGCAATGTTCTTTTCCATATCTTAACCTCTTTTTCCCTTTCCCAACGATGCAAGCAGCCCTCCGCTGTTGATTATATTCTGGATGAATTCGGGGAAAGGCTGTGCCTGATATGTTTTGCCGGTCGTGATATCCTTTATGATGCCTGTATCAAAATCCACTTCAACAATATCCGAAGCATTGATCTCATCGGCAGCCTGCTCGCATTCAAGGATCGGGAGCCCGATATTGATCGCGTTCCTGTAGAAAATACGTGCGAAGCTTTTTGCGATAACACAGCCGGTACCGCAGGTCTTGATGACAAGAGGCGCATGCTCGCGCGACGAACCGCAGCCGAAATTCCAGCCGGCTACGATAACATCGCCTTTACGGACATTATTGACAAATTCTTTATCGATATCCTCCATACAATGTCTGGCAAGCTCCCCTGCATCTGGTGTATTGAGATATCTTGCCGGGATTATTACGTCCGTATCGACATTGTCGGGGTATTTAAAGGTTTTTCCCTGAATATTCTGCATGGCATTCTCCTGATGATCTGCGATACCCGGACCGGAACCTGTAACTCCGATCCGTAACCGGTGAAATATGCTTATACTTACGTTTCTTCTCTTACTGTCGTAAATAACCTGCTGCAAAACCAAAAAGCATCTTACCTGCTGCAGTCACGCTTCAGTAATATATCCGGCCACAGCCGATGCTGCCGCGACCTGAGGACTTGCAAGATAGACTTCACTTCCGGTATGTCCCATACGTCCGACGAAATTGCGGTTGGTTGTCGCAACGCACCGCTCTCCTTCCGCAAGGATGCCCATATATCCGCCGAGGCAGGGCCCGCAGGTAGGTGTCGAAACAACGGCTCCCGCGTCGATAAACGCCGTATACCAGCCGCGCTCCACACATTCTCGAAGCACCTTCATGGTTGCCGGGATTATGATACAACGCACTCCGTCGGCAACCCGCGCATTCTTTAATATATTGTATGCAGCTTCCATATCCGAGATACGCCCGTTGGTACAGCTGCCGATAACAACCTGGTCTATCCTGATATCATGCAGCTGTGAAGCCGGATGCGTGTTGGAAGGAAGGTGCGGACAGGCTACGGTGGGAACAATCGCGGACAGATCGATGTGAACCGTTTTATCGTATGCTGCGTCCGGATCCGCCTCATATATGACATAGCTGCCTTTTTCCGTTGCTTTTCCGGTTTTTTCTCCGTCCCGGCCTGCCGGACCGCCGTCATGCCGCGACGTATCATCAGAACATTGTCCGGCCGATAAATACTCCCTTACCGAGTCCATATATTCTACAGTCGTATCATCAACAGGAAAGATCCCGTTTTTGGCACCCGCTTCGATCGCCATATTGCAGATTGTGAAACGGTCATCCATAGACAGTGCGGCGACTCCCTCGCCCGTAAATTCGAGGCTCCTGTACAGTGCGCCGTCAACACCGATCATCCCGATCAGTGTCAGGATCACGTCCTTGCCGCTGCAGCCGGGAGCCAGACACCCGGTAAGCTCTGCCTTTATTGCGGAAGGAACTTTAAACCAGCATTCTCCGGTTGCCATTCCGGCAGCCATATCAGTCGAGCCTACACCTGTAGAAAATGCCCCGAGTGCGCCGTATGTGCATGTATGGCTGTCTGCGCCTATCACGCAGTCTCCTGCCGTTACAAGCCCCTGTTCGGGAAGAAGCGCATGTTCAATGCCCATTCTGCCCACATCATAAAAATGGCTGATACAATGCGAACAGGCAAATTCACGGCATGTTTTGGACTGTTCGGCAGCCTTGATGTCCTTGTTGGGCACAAAGTGATCGAGTACGATCGCAACCCTGTCTTTATCGAAGACTTCCGAAAAACCCGCTTTATTAAATTCATTTACCGCTACCGGAGTTGTTATGTCATTACCCAAGACGAGATCAAGCCTGGCGTTGATCAGCTGCCCGGCAGTCACACATTCAAGCCCCGCATGAGCCGCCAGGATCTTCTGAGTCATTGTCATCCCCATAATGTCGACCCTTTCATTTATCAGTTGAAAGCCAAAAACAAACGTTCGTTTACAGATAACAAAATACTATCACGTAAAGCCGAAAAAGTCAATGTTTCAGCATTTTGCATTATATTCCGGCAGTGCTTATAAAAATAAGTGGAAGGTTTCATAAAAATATGATAATATTTAAATACCTTTCAGTTGTTTAACCATTCGGCCAGTTTTCGCAGACCACCCGATGTCCGGAAACGGAAAGGATAATGATCTATGAAAAGTCTACGTACAAGGATGACGATCACGATATTACTGGTATTGCTGGGAAGTTCGGCACTTCTTTCCTTTATCAGTTACCAGAGGGCCAAGCGCAGTCTGATAACCCAGATGGAGGTCAATTACGCCGTTGCCGCCCAGAAATACTCTCTGGAGCTGACCTCCTGGATCAGCACCAACGCAACTATCATAGATACGATGGCGGCCGAGATCGCCGTTAACGACATTTCTTCAAAAAACTACGATGAATTTCACAGATATCTGAAAAACAGCTATGACCTGTTAAATAAGGACGGGAATGTTTACGATGTCTATTTTACCTATCCCGACAACTTTATGGTCTGCGCCTCCGATTTCCTTGCGGACGGCTCGGTCGACTTTGTCCATGAACGTGAATGGTACACAAGTCCCGCTCTTACAGGTAATCTTTTCTATGCTTCCCCGTATCTTGATTCCGATACCGGCAAGTCGATCATTACGATCTCCAAGGCCGTCTACAGCGAAAACCGGCTGCTCGGCGTGCTCGCTGCGGATATATTTGTGGATGTGCTTGTCGATATCATCAATAATGCCAATGTCGGAACAAACAGTTACGCATTTCTGATCGATCAGGGAATGCGTATGATAGCGCACCCTAATGATGCCTATGATTATTCCGATGTACCTCTTTCAGTCATGGGTGTTCCGGGTTCTCCGTACGATCCGCTTCTTGACGCCATATGGTCGAATTCCGATGATATGGTGTTCGTAAATGATTACGACGGCGTCGAAAGAGGCATCGCATTCGCCCGGATGACCAATACCGGCTGGTATGTCTGCATTGCCACAAGCCGTGATGAAATATCCGAAGGAGTAGGTTCGCTTCTGAGCGGCTTTGTTGCTGCCACGATAGTCTCCATGGTCATCGGTGCCGTCATCGCGATCATCCTTGCGCGGGTTCTTGACCGTTTCAACAAGCGGGAACAGGAATATAAAGAACAGGTGCTCAAGCTTGAAAAACAGGCCGCCGATGAAGCAAGCCGCGCCAAAAGCCGTTTTCTTGCCGATATGTCACACGAGATCAGGACTCCCATCAACGCTATCATCGGAATGAACGAGATGATACTGCGCGAGACCGACAGCAGGGACATCAGGGTATATTCGAGAAATATCAAGCAGTCCGGCCGTAATCTTCTGCAGCTGATCAACGGAATACTCGATTTTTCGAAGATCGAAGACGGCAAGATGGAGATCGTCCCCGTCCGCTACAGTGTCGGCCAGCAGATCGCCTATTTTATCAATTCCATTTCCGACAGGGCAAGTGCCAAACATCTGGAACTGCTCTGCAATATCGATCCGGAGATCCCTTCCGAATTGTACGGTGACGACACCAGGATCAACCAGATCATAATTAACCTCCTCACAAATGCTGTAAAATACACCGAAAAAGGCTCCGTAACCCTCACTGTCTCAGTCCGCGTGAGAAAACCCGCGGCCCCGGCATCAGCCGAAGAAAACAGTCCTGCCGCAGGCGGGAAGGATGCAGACCACACGTATTCAAACGGCGAAGTCCTGCTTTATTATGAAGTCAGGGATACGGGGATCGGTATCAGAAAGAGCGATATGGTAAGGCTCTTCGAATCCTTTGAAAGACTTGATGTCATAAGGAACCGCAATATCGAGGGAACCGGACTCGGAATGGCCATAACGCAGAACCTTCTGACCCTTATGGGAAGCGAACTCAAGGTTGAGAGCACCTACGGCGAAGGAAGCGTCTTCTCATTCGAATTATGGCAGGGGATCGAAAATGAAGAACCTCTCGGCGATTACCGCAATGCCGTCGATGAGATCATCGAAGCAGATTCTTACACCGAATCCTTCCATGCGCCCGACGGACGGATCCTTGTGGTCGACGACACCAGGATGAATATTACCGTAGTCAGAAATCTGCTGAAGAGAACGGAACTGAAGATCGATTCCGCACTTAACGGTCAGGATGCGGTCAGGCTTGCGGATGAAAATAAATATGACGTGATCCTGATGGATCAGCGTATGCCCGGGATCGACGGTACCGAAGCGATGAAACGCATAAAAGCTTCCGCAAACGGCAAGAACAGGAATACCCCGCAGATCTGTCTTACCGCGGATGTTATCAGCGGCGCAAAAGACAAATATTTGGGAACAGGCTTTGATGATTATCTTACCAAACCCGTTGACGGACACGAGCTTGAGCTTATGCTGACAAACTACCTGCCTGCCGACAAGGTTGAGATAATAATGGTCAGGGAAGAAAAGGAAATTGCAGCGGACTCTTCGGACGCCCTCATTTCGGCACTTGCAGGGATCGATACGGATGTTGAAGCGGGTCTTGCTTTCTGCGGAAACGACATGACGATATACAGATCGGTACTTGCTGCATTTGCCGCGGAAGCCGAAGAGAAAACGATGAAGCTGAACGAATGTTTCAGATCACAGAACTGGAAAGATTACCGGACTCACATGCATGCACTCAAAGGTGCTTCAAAAACTGTCGGAGCAACCCTTCTGCACCGTTCGGCGCTGGACGCCGAGGCAGCCGCGAAGGCTGAAGATACCGAAAGTATTGAAAAAAGCCATGATAAGATCATGGCCATGTATGCGCAGCTTACAAAGGTAATCAGGGAGAACCTGGAACCCGAAGCAACCGACGTCTTCGAAGAGTCGGAAGACGGAGTCATCGAGTTCTGAGGAAATGCTGATCAAATCTTCGTTTTCTTAAAGCGCTTCGCGAACATGCGCAGAAAACCGCATAAGCAGAGCGCTTCGCGCCCGCGATTTTCGCGCGTAGGAGGCACTTAATCCGTGCTTCCCCATGAAAAGGACCGCTTCCTACCCTGCTATGAACGATACAAGACAGAAAGTCTCACGGTCGTCCTCATGTGTTTCTACGATCCTTATCGTAACATGATGCTTTGAGGGCGGTAAACATACCTTTTCAATGCCGCCGTTATCATTTCCCGATGCAGCCGGTCCCGCAGGAGATCCTGCGATATGATTGCCGGTTGTTCCGTCTGCAGCGGGTCCTGCGGTAGGATTGCCGGTTGTTCCGTCTGCGGCGGGCAGAGTTTCAAAATCACCGTACATTGCGGCCGGATCCACTCTGTATCCGTGATACAGCAGTGTATCGATATGCAGTGAATCGCCCCAGTCCTGGTCGAAATTCGCATCAAGCACTACCGGATGCTCTTCATCGCCGTCTATCACGGCTACCGCAACCGGCGCAGGCCTGCGTACTGTTTTGCGGTATTGTATACCCAGCTCTGTTCCCGTAAATTCAAACCCGATCTCATCACCGGTTTTCGAGGCGTTCCATCCGCCTTTGAAAATATCCAGGAAATTCTCTTTAGGCGTGCTGTCAGGCACAAATCCACGGCATACGATACCGTTGCCCTTATTTCCGATACGCCTTACGGTACAGTAGGAATCGGGGGTTATACGGCGTGTTCCTTTATCACCCGCATTATCACTGTCAGAAATACTTCCGCACTCATCCTCATATTCTTTCAGTATATGCTCCAGCCTGTCTGTCACGAGACCGGCCAGCACGGCATGCCCGTCATCATTGGGATGGAGTCCGTCGGTTGACAGCTGCGGAATACTGATCCTTCCCGCTTCAAGCTCGGGGTACAGGGCATCCCTTACGCTCACACAGGGCACCCGGTATGCCTTTCCGACCGCAAGATGCTGTTTCTGGGCATTGTGTCCGTTTTCATAAAAGAGATTGTGCAGGATCATCACAGCAGGCTGTGTTCTGCTCTCAAGTATCCGGCTGACGACAGATTCGTAGGTTTCCTTAAAAAATACATTGTCCGAATCGTTTACGCTGAACTCGACCATGCAGAAATCAGGCCGGCAGGCAAGCACATCCTCATCCAGACGCGCAGCGCCGAACTGCGAAGTTGTACCGCCGATCCCCGCATTGACATAGATAAATTCCGACTTCGGAAATGTACGCACAAACCAGTCATAAACAAGGTATGCATAACAGGTTTCGGGTATTGAAGAAAGGCATCCCTGCGTGATCGAGCCTCCGAGAAATGCGACAGTGAGCTTTTCTCCTGCTTTCGCGCGTTCAAAGAGTTTTTTGAGCCTTCCGGTATCTCCGGCTTCTGCGACCGAACGTGCGATCATCTCTTCATTCAGATACTTTTCCGCTATTCTGTCCATTTTTGTTCCTTCCCTTTTCAAGGGTATTTCAGCCCTTTATTCTTTTGAATCCCTGAGTATCTCAAGATTCTTCCTTATCAGCTCGCAGCGCTGCTCAACGCATTTTACCGAACGCAGCGGATCTTCGGGAGTATTGAAGACACAGTCCTTCAACCTTTCTACATCGGTAGTTGCAACATGCATCCTCGTATCGCTTGACGCATAGTAAATAAATACCCTGCCGTCATCATCCACGATCGCACCGTTTGTAAATGTAACATTCGATACATCCCCGACTCTCTCGCCGCCGCGCGGTCCGAGGAACATCCCCGAAGGCTCGGCAATGACCCTGGAAGGATCATCAAGCGCAGTCGCAAACAGATACAGGACATAACGCAGTCCTGCTGCTGTATTTCGTACTCCGTGAGCAATATGTATCCAGCCCTTGTCGGTCTTTATCGGAACCGCTCCGGCGCCGTTCTTGACCTCGGTGATCGTATGATAACGGCGCATACTGGTTATCTTCTCCTCGTCAATGACCGCATGCGTGATATCATCGCACAGACCGAAGCCGATGCCTCCGCCCGATCCCGTATCGATAAAATCATCCATAGGGCGTGTATAAAAAGCATATTTACCGTTTACAAACTCCGGATGCAGCACAACATTCCTCTGCTGCGGTGAATTGAGGGTCGTAAGGTTATCGAGTCTCTCCCAGTGCTCGAGATCCTTTGTCCTTACGATACCAGCTGCCGCGACCGCTGCGGAGAGGTCATTTACGGACCTGTCCTTTGATTCCGAACAGAACACTCCGTAGATCCAGCCGTCCTCGTGCTGTGTCAGGCGCATGTCATATACATTGGTCTCTTCGGGGCATGTGTCGGGAAGCAGTATCGGATAATCCCTGAATCTGAATCCGTCTACACCTGTCTCCGATTCAGCCACCGCAAAAAAGCTCTTCCTGTCGTTGCCCTCAACACGAACGACAAGGCAGTACTTCCCGTTCAGCTTTATGGCGCCGGAATTCATCGTGGCATTGACTCCGAGCCTTTCCTCGAAAAACGGATTGGCAACCGGATCCAGATCATATTTCCAGAACAGCGGGATATTGTCCCTCGTGATCACCGGATCCTCCCATCTTTCATATATGCCGTTGTAAAAGCTCCGGTCCACCCGGTTTTTCTTCGCCAGGACCGCGTTGTATCTTTCCAGTTCCTTATAATAATTCGGATGTAATTTCATGTATGCTCTTCCTTTCGTCTGCCGTCGGTCATATTATTCGAAATTGTCCGCAGCATTAAGCCTGCGGATCATCTCAATGCACATCCTGCCGTTATGGTACGGGCATTTCCAGGGATCGACAAGATTCTTGGTGGTGATCGGCTCAAAATCCCCGGTCAGCTCCGAGTACCATTCCGCCGGAATATGTCCGTTCGTTTCAAAAATACCGGAACCGGCCTCATTGCCGGTGTTTCTGCGGTCGATCTGCTTATCCCTGATGAATTCCCAGACATCCACCATTCCCATAAAGAAATTGGCGGAACGCCTTTCAGCTTCTACAGCTGTCTGCTGTCTTTCAACCGCCGAAGCTCCCGAAGCCTTCATTGTCATATTTACTTTAGCCTTCTTACGCTGTATCTTCTGTGAGGCATGCATAAATCCGATAACCGTCTCTGCCTGCACCCACCAGATCCTGCGTTTGTCGTCGACGCCTTTTTCGCATTCATTTAACAGCGAATGCTGTACATAAGCCCTTTCGTAGATCCTCTCTGCCAGGCTCAGCGTCAGCGGCTCGATCTCATTGGTGTAATCGATATCGGCAAGAACCTCAAGCCCGCGGTCCATCAGCCATGAAGTCTCGATATCATGTCCGTAGCTGTGCAGATCGATGATCGGGTTATAATCCCTGTCAAAGAAAACTTCCTGCCTGCGAAGCTTCGGATTGTATATCTTCTCCGCAAATATATCCAGTATAAACCTCATACGGTTGGCAATCTTTTCAGCCATATCCGCATTTTCCCTCGAAAATCCGCCCTTGCGGCCTGCGCCGTTTCCATTGTCCGTACCTGCGGTATCGGGCTTTACAACAGCCGGAAAATGCTTTTTGATGACCCTGAGCAGCTCCGTATATGCCTCAAACACATGCAGCAGCGTATTCATTGTCTTATCGGCCATTACACCGTTTTCCGACAGTTCATCGTTGGCGGCAGGTGTAAAATCGCGGTTAAATGCCTCGAGATAGCCCACATCATCGGTGCATCTGCTCTCTATCAGATCGGCCAGCTCCATCGCAAGATCAAACGCCTTTTTCTCACCGCTTGCGTCAAAATAGGCAGCCAGGGCATATATCGCAAATGCGTGGCAGTATGTATGCTTCAGCGTGTCCGACGGCCTGCCGTCATAAGTCACAGCCCAGTATACGCCTCCGTTTGCGGTATCGAGAAAGCTTTTCAGAAGAAACTCATAAGCATGCTTTGCACGGTCCGCGCAAAGAGAGGCCAGTCTCTCGTATTCAGCGGTCCTATCACTGTCTGTTTTGGCCTTCAGTTCTTCAAGCAGCAGCTTTGAGGTCGAGAAGAACCACAGTATCCTGCTGTTTAATATACATCCTTTATCGGCTTTCTTATCGAGTTTGTGGTCATAATCCACAAGCCCGTAAAATCCGCCGTTTTCTTCATCCTTAAGGTCTGCCCAGAAAGGAATGATATCCCCCGTCAGATGAGCGTAAAATTCTTTTGATAATTCAGGTTTGTCCATTTTCAACCCCCTTATTTTCTTTTTTTCCTGCCCCTGTTCTCGTCCTGGTTCCTCTTCCCGAAGAAACGCATCTTTCCGGTCACTTGCTCCTTGGGAACATCTCCCACACCGGCGTAGGCACTTTTCAGATCATTGCTCATCCTTGCCGCACATGACGGACACCACCTGCCCGAGCGGATGTCGCAGCCGCAGTTCTCACATTTGATATATATCGGCGAACCATCGGGGATCTCAAGCATTCCGTCCCGTAAATACTGCTTGATATCCTTCTCGGAAACGCCCGTTGCCAATGCGATCTGATACATATTGGCATTACCGTGGTCCCGCAGGAATTCTTTTACCTTGTTCTTATTCTCTTCATCGATCTTCAGGCACTCCGGGCAATACATACTGCCAAAGCCCGGATAATTAAAGATCCTTTTGCAATGATGGCAAACTTCAACACTGTATCCCATATCAATCTCCATGCTGTGGCGCCCCTGTCTTAATATCGCCGCCGACTAACCCGGGGCTCTGTCCGATACACTATCAGAATAGCATGAAAAGCTTACTTTCGCAAGAATAATCATTTTTTGATCATACCGCAGTTTCGTTTGAAAGTTCATCTGAACTTTCAAACTGATCCCTTGACACATACACGCAGTAATGCTATAATCCATTTCAATCGCATATTTATTGAAAATAAACGCAATGAAGCAGAACAGTAGGTCTTATTCTACCACACAGAGAACTGCCGGACGGTGCAAGGCATTGGAGGATATTTCCGAACTCGCTGTGGAGCGGCTGTCCGAACATGTATGCAGGCAAGGTTGTCCGGCTGCATAAGTAAGCACAGACGGGAACTCCCGTTACAGAGTCAGGGTGTGTCAGCACCTGAAAAGTGCATTCTTTCGGTAACGAGGGGATGAATAAGAGTGGTACCGCGGAAGCAGGAACTGGTTTTATCGCTTTCGTCTCTTAACCGGAGACGAAAGCGTTTTTTACTTCTTGGAGGTTATTAATGAGGGCCCAAAAAATCACAGGAGCGCGAATTGTCATTGAAACCCTGATCGAGCAGGGTATTACAGATGTTTTTGGCTATCCCGGCAGTCAGGTGCTCGATATTTACGACGAGCTGTATAAATGCAGCGATCGTCTGCATCACTTCATGACAGCCCACGAACAGGGGGCTGCACATGCCGCGGACGGCTATTCGAGAGCGACCGGCAAGATCGGAGTCGTCATTGCGACATCCGGTCCCGGAGCGACCAATCTGGTCACGGGTATCGCAACGGCAATGCTTGACTCGATCCCCATGGTTGCCATTACCGGCAATGTTGCCACCTCGATGATAGGACGGGACAGCTTCCAGGAGATAAACATCACCGGTATCACGATGCCGATAACCAAGCATAATTACTTCGTAAGCGACGTTAACGAACTGGCCGATACGATCCGGGAAGCCTTCCGTATCGCAAAATCGGGAAGACCCGGTCCTGTTCTGATCGATATTCCGAAAGATGTACAGGTCTCCGAATGTGAATTCACTCCTCAGGGAGTAGTTTCCTGTTTTGAACAGCAGAAGGCTGATGACGAACTTATAGACGAGGCCGTTGCACTGCTCAACGAAGCGGAACGTCCGTACATCTATATCGGCGGAGGCGCTGCGGGCGCCGGGCTGAGCAGGAATATCACGGCACTCGCCGAGAAGATCGACGCATATGTGGGCTGTACGTTTATGGGGCTTTCCGTCCTGCCGACAAACTATGAACGTTTTCTCGGAATGCAGGGTATGCACGGACTGTACGCTTCGTCAATGGCCAACCGCGAAGCCGACGTGATCCTGGGTGTCGGAGTCCGTTTCAGCGACAGGGCGACCGGCAATCTTGAAAACTACGCACCGAACGCGCGTATCATACAGCTGGATACTGATCTTGCCGAGATCAATAAAAACGTGCCGGTCGATATCGGGATCATCGGAGATATAACATCATCATTTACAAGGATCATGGAACGCTGCGAAAAGAGATTCCACCCCGACTGGACCGAACAGGTCAATGTCTACAAGGCCAAGGGACGCGAGATCCGCAGAATTGCAGAAGATACCTCGGGAAGCGGCATTTCTCCGAAAACGCTTTTTGACCATATCAATAAAGTCAAAAACGAAAGCACGATCATTACTACAGATGTAGGACAGCATCAGATGTGGACTGCCCAGTACATCAATCTTGACCGTCCGCGCAGATTTGCATCAAGCGGCGGACTCGGCACGATGGGCTACGGACTCGGCGCGTCCATAGGTGCGCATATCGCGACCGGCGACAGAGTCATCCTGATCACCGGAGACGGCAGCTTCGGAATGAACCTGACCGAACTGGCAACCGCTGTAACGTACAATATCCCGGTCACGGTCATTATCCTCAATAACCGTGTACTCGGATTGGTGCATCAGTGGCAGACTTATTTTTACGATAAACGTTATTCATGTACGACGCTGAATTCGCGTAAAACGGATTTTGTAAAGATCGCGGAGGCCTTCGGGCTGCCCGGCAGAAAGGCAGCAACCATAGATGAATTCCGGGCGGCATTTGACGAAGGATATGCCCATGACGGACCTTTCCTTATCGATGTGACCATCGACAGCGATGAACTTGTCCTGCCGATGCTGCCTCCGAACGGAACTGCGGATGATTTCATAACACTGCGCTCCGATGATCTTATCTGAAGGAAGCGATGCCCGGATCATCGTTTCCCCGGATCGCTCCGCAGGGATGCACAGACTTTCCAACTATATAATCGGGAGAACCAGACATGATTAGAACAGAAGAGACCAAGAAACCCTTAAACCGCTATGTGATCGCTGCCCTGGTCGAAAATAAATACGGTGTTCTGGCCAGAGTATCGGGCCTGTTCATGCGCCGCGGCTTCAATATCGACTCTCTTACCGTTGGCGAAACGGACAACCCCGAGTTTTCCCGTATCACGATCACTTTGCGCGGCGATGATTATATCAGGACCCAGATCATCAACCAGCTTAAGAAGCTTCAGAATGTCAAATATGTCGAAGAACTTGAGCAGGCCCAGAGTGTCGAGCGCGAGCTCATGCTTGCGAAGGTAACCAATACCCCCGCCAACCGCAGTGAAGTCATGGCCGCCGCCGAGATCTACCGTGCCAAGGTCATTGACTATAATCCCCATACCCTTTGTGTCGAAGTAACAGGGGAACCGGCCAAGATCAACGCTTTCATTGAAGTCCTAAAGCCGCTCGGCATCATTGAGCTATGCCGCACCGGTGTAGTAGCTCTGGAGAGGAATTCAAGTATTACCGGTTAAAAAAGGGGAAAGTGAGGTTTAAGTTTGAAAGTTCAAAAGAACTTTCAAACGACTGCATCG
>JAILIQ010000186.1 GCA_024695205.1 Lachnospiraceae bacterium | reverse complement strand
TGTTTTCTTCCATTTCCATTACTTTGATTTCTATGATAGGTTTTTCCAGCTTTCGTTCTTCTTTTCTCTTTAGTATATTTTCAATATTCGAATATGTAATGTCCCGGTTTGCATTTACGCGTATCTTTTCATAAACTTCCTTGGAGAATCCATCACAATCTATGCTAATAAAGTCAATGCCGGAATCCAGAAGCATTTCTGCCATCTCCGTGTCCAAAAGTGTTCCATTAGTATTCATCTCAATGTTTTGAAGGCCCTTCTTTTTTGCATAATCAATGAAATAAAACAATTTCCACTTCTGTATTAACGGTTCACCATAGAAGTCCAGCCATATTCTTGTATAAGGATTCTCTTTTGCAATTTCATCAATGATCTTCTTGTACAAAAAAGCATTCATTGCGCCTTTAGGTCTTGTCAGTTTGTTGTTTACGCAAGTTGTACAGTTTAAATTACAATAGTTTCCCGGCTCTATAATGATATTCAACGGAAAATCTGAAATTTTATACTTTCGTTCCAGCTCTTTTAAATCTTCATACATGGCACTAATCCTCCGTATTATTTGAATCGTTCATATTTATCTTCTTTCCCTCTTAACATTAACCGTATCCCTTACCACATACTGCGGTGTCAAAGCTATAGTCATATACATCCTTCCCAGGTATTCCCCGATCATACCAAGTACAATCAATACCAATCCACTCATGATCATAAGAATCGAGACAATTGAACTCCAGCCTGAAGCAACCAATGGATCGATGACTTTCCTTACAATTACATATGCGCCAAAGATAAAGCCCAGAACAGAACTGATCACCCCCACCGCTACAGAAAAACGCAAAGGCTTGATCGAAAAAGCCACAAACCCATTTAAAAAGGTATGGATCAGTTTTCGAAGCGTATAACCCGATTTGCCTGCTACTCTTTCGTGCTGCTCCAATTCGATATTCTTAACCCGATTGGTAGTCCGTAATAAGAGCGGTCCAAACATTGGATATGGTTGGTTAAATCTACATATTTCATCAATTACAAATCTGCGTGTAACCATAAAAATGGTAGGCATAATCCCTGCCGGCGCATCGATCAGCCAAAAGACCAGACTCTGATATAACTTACTGCCCATCACCCGTGTCAGACTTCTTTTTTCTCTTTGGACATATTTGGCACATACTGCATCCAGGTCCTCTTCTTCCAACAGCCTTACCATGTCCGGGATATGTTCTACGGGTGTTTGTCCGTCATCGTCACAGGCCATCACATAGTCTCCGTCCGACAGCCTGAACCCCGCCATTGCAGCAGCATGTTGGCCGGAATTTTTAGCCAGATTTAGTCCTTTGATTTTATCATCCCGTGCCGCCAATTCACAGATCACATCCCATGTGGAATCACGAGAGCAGTCATTCACAAGAATAACCTCATAATCCGCGTTCATCCGCGAATAAATGTCTTCAACCTGTTTCACCACCCCGGATATGGTCTGTGAAGAATTATAACAAGGTATCACCATGGATATCTTCATTCTGCTTTTACCACTCCCCCTGCACTTCTTTCAAGTTACGATCCGGAAAATACATTTCCGCATCATAACGGATCGCAAACCCACTCTTTTGCATCTCAAAACAATCATCTATATTCTCAGATAATACATCTTCTCTTAATGCGGCTTCAACATCTCTGAATCCAAAATGGTTTCTTATGGCTGTTGCTCCCGAATATCTGACATTCCATTCAAAGCACACCGGTGTTCCGTCAAATCTTTTTCTCATTTGAATATTCAGGGGCCCCCGGGTTTTAATATTGTCCGCGACCATATCGATCACTTTGTCTATGTCCTTATCCTGGACTATTTCTGCAATAGATGTTGTCCCGTTTTTTAAATAGCGGTGAAGCGTTATCTTGGACTTGAGTGCGCCGTCCATCGTAAAATAACATCCGATCGTATACTCGCTGTCTTCATCTCCCACGCACTCTTGAACCACATATTCATCATTTCCGATAACAGCCATCAAGTCTTTCAGAGAGTGAGCTGTTATAATCCCTGCGGAACTTTTCCCTCTTCTGGGTTTCGCGATCAGCGGGAAGCCAACTCGCATTATTAGTTCTGACAATCCTTTATCGTCTGAAGCCAACGCAAAGTCCGGGTACGGAATTCCGTTTTTTTTGAGCCATTGACATGTATCGTATTTGTCGAACCCTATATTCCATATCTCTTCTTCCGGATAAACAAACTTGGCATTACAGGATTTTTCAATGAACTCCCGATTTCTGACCAAGGCATCTATGTTCTCTTCAACCCCGGTAAATACCATATCAATATTTTTATCATTGCAGATATTTATGTACCAGGTCACAAAGCCGTCCTCGCCGGCCAACGGCATAATGACTGATTCATCACACATAAATAAGCCGACGGAAGATTTGCTTATACATGCTCCGACGATATGTAACGAAACACCGGTGATGCTGTGTAATGCCTTGAAGATCCCCTGACTGACATTGCTGCCCATCCCCAAGATCAATATATTATATTTTCTATTCTTTTTATTTTCCATCAGTAATTCTGTCCTAAATAAAACACAATCATTCCGAGAAAGATCACAAGTATACCCGAAGCTCGTTTTTTCCCGATTTCCTCATGCAACACAAGTTTTCCAAGTATCAAAACAAAAACATAAGATAGCGTTGACAACACCGGAGCAAACTTATACGGCATGAATCTCATCGCGATCATATTCATAAAAACCGTTCCAAAAAGCATCGCATATGATGAAATGATCCTTATATCCAAATACTTTAATATGCCTGTTCTTCCATTCGGTTTAAGCGCCGCAAACTTAAGTAACAGCTGAGAAATAGCAGCAATGAAACCACTTGCTGTATATATACTTATCGAAAGAAAACTATTCATCTGAAGTCACCAAAAACGTTCCGCCAAAGATCAGAAATGTTCCAAAGATATTGAGCGCGCTGATATTCTCGTCAAAAAACAGATATGCCCATATCATACCCCAAAAAATGATCATGCCCTTACACATATATGCAACTGTCAGATCAACTTTAGCCAGTATGATCTGCCATATTATCGCATATACAACCATTATCGCAATGGCACCTGCTAATAAGGAAATGGTTTTGACACTAAACAGTCCTTCTTTCTCCCACCTCATGGAAACAAACTTTATCAAAACACTATTGAGCGAATAGAGAATATTCATAAGTTGCAATGCTGCTATTACAAAGACTTTTCTCCTTTTACTCTCCATAAAATTCCTCAATTGCATGAACTGTCTTTTTTACAGTCATCTCTTCCATTCCGTAAAACATTGGCAATCTCAAAAGACGGTCGCTTTCCACTGTAGTGTATAAATCTTCTCCGTGAAATCTCCCGTATTTCATTCCTGCCGGTGCGGTATGAAGCGGAATATAATGAAAAACTGCCCCTATTTCCTTCTTGTGCAGGAAATCGATCAGTTTGGTTCTTTCCGACAGATTTTTACATTTAATATAAAACATATGCGCATTATGTTTGCAATGTTCCGGAATATACGGAAGTTCCAGGCAACCCTTTTGGGCTAAATCTTTTAATCCCCGATAATATAAATTCCATGATCTCATACGATCCGCAGTGATTTCTTCAACTTTCTCCAATTGTCCCCAAAGATAGGCAGCGTTTAACTCGCTTGGAAGGTAGGAAGATCCTGCGTCAACCCAGGTGTATTTGTCGATCTCTCCTCTGAAGAACTTGCTACGGTTTGTCCCTTTCTCGCGTATCACCTCAGCGCGTTCAATACTTTCAGGATCCCTGATCAAGAGGACGCCGCCTTCGCCCATACTGATATTTTTCGTTTCATGAAAACTGATACATCCAAAATCACCAAAAGTTCCAAGATAACGGCTCTTGTATTTGCTCATAATTCCCTGGGCCGCATCTTCTATCACTTTCAGACCGTATCTCTTTGCGATTTCCATGATTTCGTCCATTTCACAGGACACCCCTGCGTAATGAACAGGCATAATTGCCTTTGTTTTTTTGGTGATCGCATCTTCAATCTTCGTTTCATCGATATTCATCGTATCGGGACGGATATCTACAAAAACCGGTGTTGCACCTCTTAAAACCACCGCATCTGCCGTTGAAACAAAGGTAAACGAGGGCATAATCACTTCATCACCCTCGTTAATATCCGAAAGCATAACAGCCATCTCTGTTGCATGTGTACAGGATGTCGTCAATAAAGCACGGCAAATTTCGTAGTGTTCCTCGAACCACTTATTGCAGCGCTTTGTAAACCCACCGTCCCCGCACAGTTTTCTGTTTTTTATTGCTTCTTCAATGTATCCAATTTCAGAGCCCACATAAGGGGGTCTATTAAACGGTGTCATTGATACCCATATCTCCACTCAAATCAATAACGTACACCAACTAAGGAAAGCACCCGTGATAGATGCAGACCTTCTCAAAAATAATTAAGAAATAAACAACAACCAGCTTATCACCTATCTGTAACCGTCGAACTGCAGGATCTGCTCGATCTCGCCTCCTGAATGGAGCAGAACCTCCGCTTTTGCTTCTTCATCCGTTCCGTTCGGCGTCGCAAACCTGAACCTGTCCAAAAGATGTTTATATTCCGCAGCATTGACAACACAACCATTTAAGTTAATACCGGAAGTCGCTGCCTGTGCTGCTGCCGCTGCTTGGGCTGCTGCCGCCGCATCTGCTTCTGCCTGGGCCGCTGCTGCCTGTGCCGCTGCCGCATCTGCTGCTTTGGCTGCATCTGCAGCTGCAGCTGCAACGGGATCTGTTGCCGTAGCCTGCTTGGACTGTTCTTCCGCCTTCTTCAGAGCATCTTCAATTTCTTTATTCTTCTGTTCTTCCTGCGCTGCCGCCGCTTCCTCATCGGTCAGCACATCTAAGAATTCCGATTTGATATAGGCTTCGCCGTCTTCATAGACGATCCTGCTCCAGTCATCCACTTCCTCGAGTCTTAGATATACATCACCGATCTCGCAGGTCGTGATGATGTTGTCATTAGTATCCGTGGAAGGGCTCTTACGGATCCGGACTTTGTCGTTGGTACGTACATAAGCCTGCACTTTCTTGGCAAGGCTTTCTTCCGCCGCCTGAGCTTTTGCCGCTTCTTCGGCCGCCGCCTGTGCCGCTGCCGCTTCCTCGGCCGCTTTGGCTGCCTCTGCGGCCGCCCTGTCCACGACATTGAAGGTCAGGTAGTTACTTTCCACTTTATCCTGTCTCACGCAGACCGTAACAACACCTTCGTTGTAGGTGTGCATGGTGGCTGTCGTTCCGTCCTCGGAAACCTCAAAAGTTACATTATCTTTGTCCGCGATGGCTTCCAGATTTTTGAGTTTTGCCTTTTCAGGATTTGCCTGGATCGTAAAACTGAATGTCTGGTTCACATCCAGCTCCGTCTCGGCAAACGCGGGCGACAGCGTGATCGATTCCAGCTTTCCGCCGCTTAAATTCTTCGCCAGCGCCACAACGCCCCAGATGATCAGGCCCACCACAGCCGCGATGATGATCAGCGCCGCCACCAGGATGGCAAGCGTCTGCAATTGTCTCTTTTTTCTGCGTTTCAAAGCTCATTCCTCCCTTGTCTTATTAATTATCTTATCCCCACGATGATCTATATATTGTGTTTAAGTTACATAATATAACACTATATTATCAAATCGTTAAAAATATTACAAGACTTTTGCCCCTTCCATCTCAAAGCGGAAACGGACTTCACTCATGCCGGTGTCTTTCAAGGCGTCACGAAGGCGCATTTTGTCCTTGGTATAGAACAGCAGGAATCCGCCGCCACCGGCACCGATCATCTTGCCGCCAAGCGCGCCGTTGTTCCTTGCAAGGTCGTACCACTCGTCGATCTGCGGATTGCTCATGCCGCCGGAGCGTTTCTTCTTGTATTCCCAGTGCACGTTCATGATGTCCGCAAACGTGTCCAGATCGCCCTTTTCAAAAGCTGCCTTGCTCTGGAATCCCAAGTCTTTGACAAAGTCCAGATTTTTGATCATATCCTCGTTCTTGTCTTTGCTCTTATCATCCTGCTCTTTTAAGATCGAGCCCGCGGACCTTGAAAATCCGGTAAAATACAGGCAGAGATTGTCCTCCAGATTGTAAAGCGTCTCTTTGGTAATGTTCAGAGGATCCACCCACACATAACCGTCCTTATGAAAATCCATACAGGTGATGCCGCCGTAAGCAGCGATATACTGATCCTGTTTGCCGATCGGCTCCTTCAGGCGGTTCATCTCGATCTCGCAGGCTTCTTCTGCAAGCGTTCTCGTGCTGACGATATTGCCCTGCATGGTGTGCAATGCGCGAAGCAGTGCCGTTGTAAAGCTCGAAGAAGACCCGAGTCCCGTACCTGCCGGAATGTCGGCCATGGAACAGATCTCAATATGATTGTCTTTCCAATCCAGCATTTTCAGAGCCTCCCGGATGATCGGGTGCTGGATCTCGTCAATGCTCTGGACTCTTTCGAACTTGGAATACTTCAGGAAGAAGCCTTCCTCGAAAGTCTGGTGCAGAGTCAGGTAAACATACTTATCGATCGCAGCGGAGATCAGGAATCCTTCCCGCTGCTCATAATAAGACGGCAGATCCGTTCCGCCTCCTCCCAGCGATATTCTCAGTGGACTTCTTGCAATGATCATGATTTTTCCTCCAAAAAAGTATCTTCCGCATATCAATTGCGGAAAGATTTATTTCCAACCGGCAGCCCAGGGTGCTTCCCCGCTCTGCCACAGTTTTTCCAGATAATCCCTGTCATGGATCGTATCCATCGGCGACCAGAATCCCGGATGCGGATAAGCAGCCATCTGTTCATCGGCTGCAAGTTTTTCAAACGGTCCGGCTTCCAGCATTTCCGCGCCGTCCCCTAAATATTCATAGATCTTCGGCTCGCAGACCATATAGCCGATGTTGACCCAGGACTGGTCTTTTCTTGCTTTTTCCTTGAAGCCTCTGATGACGCCGCCTTCATCGATGGAAAGGGCGCCGAATCTCCCGGGCGGCTG
>JAILIQ010000173.1 GCA_024695205.1 Lachnospiraceae bacterium | reverse complement strand
GTTTATCCTTTCTCTGATAGTACTCTGCATCGGTGTAGCCGTGATCCTTTTCACCGGCTATGCGGGCAGAATGGTAAAAATGCTTGATTTTGCCAATGACTTAAGTCTGGGGATGATCGTCTGCCTCAGTTACCTGATCGTACTTGCGGGCTGGATACTGTGCTGGCTGTTTTCGATCCTTCTTTACAGAAGACCCATTGATTTCCTCTCCGTACGCGCAGCATTACGTCAGGCATCACTGAAGTAAACGATAACCGGTTCGGGTACAGGACAATAATCTAAACGAAAGGACAAAAACATGCTTCCCGAAGAACCCACGATACTGCTCAGCTTCGTAAATATGAAGCTTCGAGACGAATTTTCGGATCTTGATGATATGTGCGACGCACTTGACATCGATAAAAACGAACTCATTGAAAAACTGGAAAAGGCCGGTTTCAGATATGACGAGGAAAACCATTTTTTTAAGTAACGTATTAATCTGTTGAAGTTATAATGCATGTCTGCTAAAATGATAGGAGTGCGAATTTTTATTCAATGTACCAACGATGAGCCTGATCGGTTTTCCTTATTTATTTACATCACGGAGAGATTTTATTATGAACGCAGACAAGAAATTCTGCATCATCGGTACCCCGGTAGGACATTCAAAATCACCCGGTCTGTATCGCAGGATTTTCGATGAACACGGATTTCCCGGTTATACGTATACGATCAATGAGATCGGATCTGAGCAGGAGCTCGATCTGTTCCTTGAAGATATGAGAGGCGGCGCCTGGGACGGCTGCAATGTGACAATGCCGTGGAAGACAGTTGCTGCCGAACGGATGGATGTACTGCTCGACAATGCAGCCCTGACCGAATCCGTCAATACCATAGTAAGGCGGTGCGGCGTACTGTACGGCGATTCCACGGACGGCGGCGGTATGTGCGACGCGATCCTGTCCGATACGGGTGCGGACATCAAGGATAAGAAGATCACTATCCTGGGCTGCGGCGGCGCCGCAAGATCGATAATCGCGGAGCTGGCACTCAGAAATGCCGCTGTTATCAATATTTTCTGCCGTCCCGGAAAAAACAGGGACTTAACCGTTGAACTCGTAAACAGGATCAATGACCGGATGGCTGAGAAAAAGAAGATCGACCGTGCTTTTTCACCCGTGATCACACATATCTGTGACTATAACGACACCGAGGCACTGGCGGCCTGCGTGGGCGGATCGGACATCCTGATCAACTGCACGCCCGTCGGCATGATCCCGCATGAAAATGAGCTTCCTCTTCCGGATTCCGTTGTACTTCCGGAAGACCTCATAGTTGCCGAATCCATTTACAATCCCGATGAAACCCTCCTTATAAAGAAGGCAAAAAACTGCAACTGCAGGACGGTAAAAGGGATCCGGATGCTGGAGCTGCAGGCGCAGAGAGCGGCGCTGCTCTATCTGAAATGATCCTGATATCGCTTAATTTGCACATAATACCGAATTAAGACCCTCTAACAGGCAGCGGAATATATTTACCCGAAATATTGATTGATCTATCATAAATTCAAACAGTAAAGGAGACTGAATATGAGCATTTTAGTTACCGGAGGAACAGGTTATATCGGCAGTCATACGGTTCTCGAGCTTCTGAATGCAGGCTACGATACGGTAGTAGTCGACAATCTCTGCAATTCGAGCAGGGAAAGCCTGAAAAGAGTTGAAGAGCTTACAGGCAGGACCGTAAAGTTTTATGAAGCAGACATTCGCGACAGAGCTGCACTTGACCGTATTTTCAAGGAGAATGCGATCGACAGCGTGATCCATTTTGCGGGACTTAAGGCTGTCGGTGAATCGGTCGCCAAACCCGTTGAGTATTATGATAACAACATTTGCGGAACGCTTACGCTGATCGAAGCGATGAGAGATGCCGGCGTTAAGAACATCGTTTTCTCATCATCCGCAACGGTATACGGCGATCCGGCTTTCGTGCCCATCACCGAGGAGTGCCCGAAGGGGAACCCCACCAATCCGTACGGACAGACAAAATCCATGCTTGAGCAGATCCTGTCGGATGTCTGGAAAGCCGACAATGCCTGGAATGTAATACTTCTGCGCTATTTCAATCCCATCGGCGCCCACAAGAGCGGCCGCATCGGCGAAAATCCCAACGGCATCCCGAACAATCTGATGCCTTATATCACACAGGTCGCCGTAGGCAAGCTTGACCATCTCAATGTGTTCGGCAATGATTACAAGACACACGACGGCACAGGAGTCAGAGACTATATCCATGTCGTAGACCTTGCTGCCGGCCATGTATGCGCGATCAGGAAGCTCGCCGATAATCCCGGACTCGCGATCTACAATCTGGGAACGGGCAATGGTTACAGCGTGCTCGATATCGTAAATGCTTTTGAGCAGGCTTCCGGCGTTCATATCCCTTATGAGATCGGACCCCGCCGCAGCGGCGATATCGACGAATGCTACGCCGATGCCTCCAAGGCAAAGAAGGAGCTTGGCTGGGAAGCCAAATACGGGATCGAGGACATGTGCAGGGATTCATGGAACTGGCAGTCGCAGAACCCTAACGGATATGAGGGGTAAAGTATCCGCTAAGCGGAATGATGAGGTTTTTCATATATATTAAGGGAGGTCATAGAAAAAATGATCAAGATCAACAATTTAGTCAAGGTCTACAAGCTCTCAGCCAGAAAAATGCAGGAGCTCAAGACCAAGAATCCTGAGAAGATCGCAGTAAAGGGTGTTACTCTCGAAGCAAAACCCGGAGAGATCTACGGACTTCTCGGTCCTAACGGTGCCGGCAAGACAACGACGCTCCGTTGTGTTGCAACGCTCCTGAAACCCACCGAAGGTGATATTCAGGTATGCGGTTTCGATACCGTTAAAGAAGGCGAAAAGGTTCGTAACAGCATTGCTTTCCTGACCAACGAGATCAAACTCGATCCCAATTTTTCCGCGGATTACATGTTCACCTTCTTCGGAAGGCTCCACGGTATGACCAATGAACAGATTGAAACAAGACGCAACGAACTGTTCAATTATTTCGGAATTAATGCATTCAAAGATAAAAAGATCGAAGAACTCTCAACCGGTATGAAGCAGAAGGCCGCCATTGCGGTAAGCCTTGTACACGATCCCGAAGTAGTCATTTTTGATGAGCCTACAAGCGGTCTTGACGTAATAACTGCCAAGAGTGTTACGGATTATCTTCGCAAATTACGCGACGACGGCAAAGTAGTCATTGTTTCCACACATATCATGAGCGAAGCTGAAAAGCTCTGCGACAAGATCGGCGTTATCATCAGCGGTCAGAAAGTCTGTGAAGGTTCACTTGCTGATATACTTGAAACCACAGGTACAGACGATCTCGAGGATGCATTCTTCAAGCTGTACTCACAGTACAGTGCCGAAGAATCGGCAGGCTGAGGATCTTAATAATCGATTAAAAAAATGGAGGATATCACACAATGAAAGGCGCATCAATTATCATAAGCAAGGAACTTAAGCGCGTATTTGGGGATAAAAAACTTATTTTCAGCATGTTCATACTTCCCGCGATCCTCGTAGTCGGAATCTACAGCCTGATGGGCGTTCTGATCGGATCGATGCAGAAGGATATCGAAGAGCATGTTGCGGTCACCTATATCGTCAATTCAACAAACGAACTTGATACACTTATCAATACCCCGGAATTTGATTTCGGACAGCATGCCGAGATCCACAAATTGAGCGAAGCTGAATTTAATGCCCAGAAGGAAGATCTTAAGCAGCAGATGCTTGACGGAAATATTCAGCTGATCGTTGTTCTTGATAAGGATTTCAACAAGAAAGTCAGTGAATATGCATCCGGAGCTGCAATACCGGACATCGGCATCTATTACAATTCCGGTGAACAGTATTCCACCCAGGCATACGGCAATTTCTCGGTCATCCTGTCAGCCTACAGACAGAGCCTGCTTGTGGGAAGACTCGGGAGCCCCGACGCCCTGACAGTATTTAATCAGACCGATGAAATCTGGGTTAAGAAGGAAAAGGAAAATTCACAGTTCATTTCGATGATGCTTCCTTACCTGATCACAATGCTGCTCTTCGCAGGCGCGATGGGTATCGGCGTTGACGCGATAGCCGGTGAGAAAGAGCGCGGAACCATGGCGAGCATGCTCTTAACTCCCATCAAACGTAATGAGATCGTAATCGGCAAGCTTGTTTCAATGGCTATCCTTTCAGGTCTTTCCTCGCTTGTCTACTCAGTTGCAATGATAGTCGCAATGCCGATGATGAGTAAAATGGGCGGCAATACCGATATGAGCGGGTTCGGCGGTCTCTCCTTCAGTCCCATCCAGGCCGTTCAGCTTCTTGTGATCATGCTGATCATGGTATTCCTGTATGTTTCGATCATCAGCCTCCTTGCAGTGCTTGCCAAGGATGTTAAGACCGCAAGCACATATATTTCACCTATTTACATCGTAGTTATCGTAGCCGGCATGATGACAATGTTCAATTCAGGCAAGGAACATCCGATATTCCACTATATGATCCCTGTATACGGCAACGCGCTTGCTATCGGCGATCTGTGTGGAAATGAGCTCACAATGACCAATTTCATCGCCTGTCTTTCAGGAAGCTTCATAATCGCAGTTATCCTCATCGCGGCTATCACAAAAGCCTTCAACAGCGAGAAGATCATGTTTAATGCGTGATCCGGCCGCCACCGGATCGGGTCAAAAGAACCCGGTGCTATTGACAAATGCGGCAGGAATGGTATACTTGAACTTACAGCAATTTTCGAGGGAGTAATTGGCGCAGTTCCTTTTTCAGAGATCACAGAGGATTTTTCTTCCCTGTATTTCAACGTAATTCAGGGCCGCGCGGAAAAGCCAACAACACTGTCCGTTAGATCGGTCTGGCTTACCTTAAATAATGAGACTCAGAATTAGCTTACGGGCTAATTCTGGGTTTTTCTGTTAAGTGAACAAAATCTCCCGGTCAGCCTTTTATCAAATCATTTAACACTTATAAAAATTGCGGAGGATCACAAAATGAACAAAGAACTGATAATTGCCTGTCTGCTGCTTGTTGTGGGACTTGTGCTGATCATTAAAGGCGGAGACTTCTTCGTGGATGCGGCAACCTGGATCGCGGAGGTTTCGGGTGTTCCGAAGCTGATCGTAGGAGCAACGGTTGTCAGTATCGCTACAACACTTCCTGAGCTGCTCGTATCCGCAATGGCTGCGATAGAAGGAAGGCATGCTGCTGCCGCAGGGAATGCAGCTGCCGCTGCAGGAAGCGTTGATATGGCCATCGGTAATGCGATAGGAAGTGTTACAGCCAATACAGGACTCATAATGGCGATCGGCATCATCTGCATTCCGGCTGTTATCAAAAGAAGTGATTATCTGCTTAAGGTCTGTCTTCTGCTTGGCGCATCGGCCATGATAGTCGTTGTAGGCTCAGTATGGGGCGAGGTTGGCATTGTTGCGAGCATCCTGCTCCTTATCATATTTGTTATCGCAATGTATGACAATATCCATCAGGCTCTCATCGCAATGCGTTCAGGTAAGGAAGAGAAGTTGGGCCCCGAACAGAAGACCAGAAAGATCGTTATCACAAATATCGTAAAATTCGTTCTCGGTGCGGTCGGGATCGTTATCGGCGCCCGTCTTCTCGTAGATAACGGCACCACGATCGCCACGATCGCAGGAGTTCCCGAAAGAGTCATTTCCGTAACGATCATCGCGATCGGAACATCGCTTCCCGAGCTTGTTACAACGATCACCGCCATAGTCAAGAAGCAGGGTTCTCTTTCTGTCGGAAATATCATCGGTGCCAATATCATGGATCTGACCATGATCATGCCTGTCTGTTGTCTGATCTCCGGCACGGCACTGCCTGTCCATGAGACCGTTGCATGTATTGACTTCCCCGCATGTCTTATCTGCGGCTGCATCGCCATGATACCGACAATGTTTACCAAGAAATTCACACGCTGGCAGGGAATAGTGCTGTTGGTTGTATACGGAGCTTACCTTGTGATCACTTCCATCGGGTAAAAAGAGACTGACCGGTATCGCTCCTGTCTTCTAAAGCATTTCGCGACCGGCTGTCAAAGCGGCCGAATGATTTCACGATCGGCAGCCAAAATAACCAAATGATTTCACGACCGGCAGCCAAAATAACCAAATGATTTCGCGACCGGCAGCCAAAACAACCGGATGAATAAAAAATCCCCGGGATCTGTAAGAACAGATTCCGGGGATGATTTTTTTGTGATCCTGCAAGCTTACAAATTCTACAGGCTTACAGCCGCCGGTTACAGGATATGATTCTCAGGATCCTCAATAACCCTTCTCCTGCAGAAGCTTCTCAGCAGCCTCCGGATCGGCAACCTTGATAACAATGTAAGGCTCCGCTTCAGTGGGAAGAGTGTAAAGATACTCAATATTGTCGACACCGTTCGAAATAGCCTCAAGAATATCATACAGGCAGCCCGCATAATTGGATGCCTTTACAGCGAGCAATTCGGAAACCTTCGCGGGATAACCGGCATCACGAAGTACCGAATAAGCCTTGTCCGCATCTGATACGACCATACGGAGCATTCCGTAATCCGAAGTATCGGCAAGCGATATCGTCTTGATATCGATGGCATTCTCCTTTAACAGTCCTGCGATCTCACGCATTTTACCTTCTCTGTTCTCCACAAATACGGATAATTGTTTAACCAGCATAAACCACACCTCCTGTAATTATGATACCTTCTCTTTGTTTTAAGTTCACAATGTATATCATTACCATTTATATTATACATCTTTTTCATGGTCGGGACAAGATATTTCGGCTTGTACGAGCTGTCTCCGGGATCATTCTGCCGGTTATACGAGCTTTCTCTTATCTATGACTCTTACGGCCTTACCCTCGCTCCTCTGCAGGGTCTTGGGTTCAACAAGTGTTACCTTGGGCTGGATCAGGAGCGCCTGCTGCAGATTATGGGCGATCTTGCGGGTCAGGTTTTCAAGTTCCCTGATCTCATCCGAGAAGAACTTCTCGTCAACTTCAACCTGGATCTCAAGAGTATCGAGATTATTGACGCGGTCAACGATCATCAGGTAGTTGGCGCTGGTCTCGCCCATTTCAAGAAGCGCAGCCTCAACCTGTGACGGGAATACATTGACGCCGCGGATGATGAGCATATCGTCCGAACGGCCCTTAAATCTGGAAAGACGTGCCGTTGTACGGCCGCATTCACATTTTTCGTGTGTGATACTGGTCAGATCCTTGGTACGGTAACGGATGAGCGGTATTCCTTCCTTCGTAAGCGTCGTAAATACAAGCTCTCCGGTTACGCCGTCATCCACAGTTTCAAAGGTATCGGGTGAAATGATCTCCGGCAGGAAATGATCCTCATTGACATGCAGACCCTTATGGAATACACAGTCGCCCGCAACACCGGGCCCCATGATCTCGCTGAGTCCGTAAATATCGTGTGCATGTATGTGAAGCCTCTCTTCAAGCTGCTTACGCATCTCTTCCGTCCAGGGCTCGGCTCCGTTGATCGACCTGCGCAATTTAAGTTTCGGAAGCAGTCCCTGCTCTTCTATCGCCTCTGTCAGGTACATCAGATAGGAAGGTGTACAGCAGATCGCAGTAACGCCCAGGTCGCACATCATCGCAAGCTGTTTCTTGGTATTGCCTGTTGAAGTGGGAACTGCGGTGGCACCGATGTATTCGGCTCCGTAATGGGCCCCGAGACCGCCTGTGAACAGTCCGTAGCCATAGCTTACCTGGATCGTGTCTTCATTGGTCAGATCGGCCATGGTCATGATCCTTGCAACACATTCCGACCATATCTCGATATCACGGCGGGTATAGCCTACAACCGTTGCCTTGCCGGTTGTACCGCTTGATGCGTGTATCCTGACTATCTGTGAGCGGGGAACCGCAAACAGTCCCGTAGGGTATGTATCTCTTAAGTCATTCTTGGTTGTGAAAGGCAGCTTGGTAAGATCCTCAAGTCCCCTTATATCGCCGGGTTCAATGCCGGCAGCCTGCATTTTCTTACGATAATACTCAACATTGTGATAAACGTAAGAAACCTGTTTTACGAGCCTCTTGCTCTGCAGATTGTGCATCTCGTCGCGGCTCATACACTCTTTCGCTTCGTTCCAGATCATTTTGCTATACCTCTTTCCTTCTTCCTTTTTATTTTACAGACCGGCTGCGGCCTGTTTATGACTTCTTACCTTCAGATCCTGTTTCGGCCTGTTCGTGACCTCTTAATTTCAGATCCTGCTTCGGCCGTCAATTACGAATGTTTCACTCCACCAGCGGCATCCACTTATGCGCCGTTGACGTATCCTTTGCGGCAAGCTCCGAATCGGTCAGCATAAAATAATCATGCATATACTGCACATTATCGGAAGCATTGTCATTCCATGTGGCATCGATATGATACCATTTATCGCCGACCTTTACGCAGTTCCAGATATGTGCGGCTGCAGATTCGGGCCTTTCGTCGTTATTCAGCGTATGGTTCTCGACCCCGAGAATGTTCAAAACCAGTTCAAATGCGGCCGCATAACCCGCACATACAGCCCTTCCGTTAACGAAGACCCCCTTCGCATCTCTCTCCGGGACATCCAGCCCCTTCGGGATCGGGTCGGCATAGACTGTCATGGTGCAGATCTTTTCATTTATGTAGCTCAATATTTTGACCAGATCATCGGGATAAGCATTTATCGCATCCTCAGCAAGCTTATGGGCAGCCTCTAGGATCTTCATTGTATCCTCGCTTATCTCCGGTTCCCTGTAACGGTAGTAGGTTATGGCCTGCCAGGTCTCATTAAAGGAGGGATATATGCCAAGCTCGCCCTTATTTGCATAATCCACAAAGAAACCTGCCCTGGAGAAACCGCCGAATTCGCTGCGGTTCTTGTCTTTTTCGAAAATGTCCTGCCAGTACTTGTAGTCATGTGTATCAAACCGAAGCACGATCCCGGGTATTCCCCTGTTCAGTCCGTCCCGTACGGCGCGTATCAGATCCTCTTCACTTGCGATATTATAATAGTTACGCCCTACAAACTCTTCCCGCTTTTTCGGGAACAAAAGTCCGTAAGTATCCCCTTCAAGCTCCTCCTGCAGCGTCTTAACCGTGACATTCGGAGGAACGGTTCCTGTTCCGTCAAGATGAAGTCCGGAAACATAGTCACCCAGACTGCCGCAGATCGTACTGCCGGTATTGCCGATACCGTCACCTTCCGCACCGCTGCCGTTACTTCCTGTATTTCCGCTGCCTCCGGCAAGACCGTTATCGATCAGATCGTCTATCTTGCCTGCGATAATATCTGTACCGTTGGTTATCAGCTCGTCGCTCACATCCGTAAAAACATCCTCCAGCACGCTGCAGCCGGTAGTTCCTATCCCGAAGGACAGCGATACCGCAACTATCATCAGACCGGAAATGAATCGCCGTATCCGTTTTATCTGCATAATGATCATAACCTCATTTACCGTAAATTGAATCTTGCACGACTCATCCACTCACAATACACAAAGTTCAAAAAGACACTTACTTTATTACTTTACACAATAAAAGAATATCATCTTACCGGTATCCGTGTCAACTTAAAACTAAGGTTGTCGGGGCAGGAGCGCTTTGAGCCCGGGGGACGGGGTTATGGGTGCTCCTATCAAAAATGGGCTGTCGCTAAAAAACGTCAGCCCTGTTTTTATCCGACTGCCCGGATTCATTGCCTTGCCCGGAAGCTCCGGTATTATCCGGTTTGTTCATCATTCTGAGCCTGTGCCCGAGAATTGTCACCAGAACACCGAGTATAAATGCCAGTGCGCCTATCACGATAAACCCAAGTGCCGAATTCGAAGCAAGTCCGCTTGCGCTCATCCCGGTATCCGGAACGGTTGCAGTCGCAGCCTCGGGTATTCCCGGCATTTTGGCTCCCAGCAGTATTATCAGAATATCATCCTTCATAGCCCTTCTCAAATGCCTTCAGATTGATCTCGACCGTCTTTGGCGGAACGGTCTCCTTAATAGTCTCGATCCAGTCTTCCTTCTTAAAATCCATATGACGGGCTGCCATACCGAGTACGATAACATTGAAGGTTCTTGCGTTACCGAGCTTTAATGCTTCGTCCATCGCGTCGATCTTAAGCACCTTATACTGCTTCTCAAGGTTTTCTATGATATTTTCCGGATATTTCGCGGCCCCTATGACTACGGGCATAGGGTCGATACGCTGGTCATTGACGATCAGGACACCGTCTTTTTTCAGGAAATGAGCATAACGCAGCGCTTCAAGCTTCTCAAATGCGATAAGTACATCCGCGCAGCCCTCTTCAACTATCGGTTCATGAACCTTTTCCCCGTAGCGTACAAATGTTACGACACTTCCGCCGCGCTGGGCCATTCCGTGGACCTCGGAAAGCTTTACGTCATAACCGGCTTTTACGGTTATTCCGCCGAGTATGCGGCTTGTAAGGAGTGTTCCCTGTCCGCCGACACCGACGATCATTATATTTTTGGTCTCCATTTATTATCTCCTCCTCTACCTCACAATAGCTCCCTTAGGACACAGTCCCTCACACAGACCGCAGCCGTTGCACATTGTTTCATTGATAACGACCGCGCCTTCCTCATTCCTTGTGATAGCGGGACATGCGGGCTTCATGCAGGCTCCGCATCTGATGCAGACTTCCGTATTGATATGAAATGCGGGCTTGGGCTTGTTGCTCTTAAGAAGAGCGCACGGTGCCTGGACAATGATCACGGAAACCGCGTCCTTAGCCACCTCGCGTCTTATGGTATCCGCAAGTGTCTTCGTATCAAATGCGTCAACGATATATGTATTTTCGATCCCGATACCGTCATGGCAGAGCTTGTACAGGTCGATCGCGGGAACGGTCTCTCCCTTAAGAGTCTTGCCGGTTGCGGCATGATCCTGATGTCCGGTCATTCCGGTCGTTGAATTGTCAAGGATCAGAACGGTTCCCACCGACTGGTTGTAGAACATGTTCATCAGGGAATTTACACCTGTATGCATGAATGTCGAATCACCGATCACAGCAACCCAGTTCCTGATAAAATCACGGCCCTGTGCCTTTTCCATACCGTGAAGCGTACTGATCGACGAACCCATGCAGACCGTTGTTTCAACGACCGCAAGAGGAGCAACCGCACCGAGAGTATAGCAGCCGATATCGCCTGCGGCATGTATTCCGAGCTTCTTTAATGTAAAATAAGTACTTCTGTGGGGACATCCCGGACAGAGTATCGGAGGTCTGACAGGTGCCTCTGCGGGCGCGGCGGCATTGATCTCCTGCCTCAAAACGGCTTTGCGCAGAAGATTCGCGCTGTATTCGCCGAGCACCGTAAATATCTCTTTTCCGGTACACTCGATACCCCATGATTTAACCTGTTCCTCAATGATCGGGTCAAGCTCTTCGACAATGTAGAGCTTTTCAACCTTTTTGGCAAAGTCGATGATCATCTGCTTCGGAAGCGGATTGACGCAGCCAAGCTTTAATACGCTCGCATCGGGCAGGACTTCCTTGACATACTGATAAGGGATGCCTGAAGTGATCACGCCGATCTTCGTATCGTTCATCTCAATGCGGTTGATCGAAAATTCCGCACCGTCCTCAGCCATCTGCTTCTCACGCGCTACTACAACGGGATGGCGTTTTATCGCATTGCCCGGCATCATGACACGCTTGGCAACGTTCTTCTCATACTCTATATCCACGGGCTCGAAGCGCTCTTCCAGCTCCACGGGGCCCTGTGAATGGGCAAGTCTTGTAGTCGTGCGCAGCATTACCGGAGTATCGTATTTTTCGGATAATTCAAATGCGATCTTTGTAAATTCCTTCGCCTCTGCGCTGTCAGAAGGCTCCAGTACCGGAATATGCGCAGCGCGGGCAACCGCACGCGAATCCTGCTCATTCTGTGAGCTGTACATGCCCGGGTCATCGGCTGCAACAAGCACAAGTCCGCCGGTAACTCCTATATAGCTGACTGTGTAAAGCGGATCGGCGGCAACATTGACGCCCACATGCTTCATCGACGCAAGAGCCCTGACTCCGGCAAACGATGCTCCGATCGCAACCTCCATCGCAACCTTCTCGTTCGGTGACCATTCGCAGTAAACCTCGTCGTATTTTACAAGGTTCTCACTGATCTCTGTACTGGGAGTGCCGGGATATGCGGCCGAGACCTTCACGCCCGCTTCCCATGCGCCACGGGCGATCGCTTCATTTCCCAGCATAAGTTTCTTCTCTGACATAGCTTCCTCCGTATTAGAATTTATTAAACAAATAAGGCCAAAAACAGCTGTGCTTTTGACCTTATTGCCATTGCGTTTTCAATTTTTAATTATATTTAAAAAACTGTGATTTGTAAACCTGATTGTTATCATTCGCCCTCATCCGGTTTTGTTCCGGACAGCCGGCTTTTATCACCCTCCGGATGATGAGGCACTGCCCGAGCCTCCGCCCGCACCTGCCTGATTTCTGTCACGGATCATATGCTGAAGGGTCACAAGTATCGCAACAACCGTCTGCTCATACTCTCTCTTGTAAATATCAATGCAGTATTTGTCATGCAGCGAGAGCATCTTCTGTCCGATCACCGCTATAATGCTGCCGTCCGAGTCATACAGCTCGAAATTCAGTCCGAGGATATTGCCCTTCAGCTGCCAGCCGAGTCCTTCGATATTGGTGATATCCTTGATCAGATGGAACAGTTCGTTGGAAAGCTCAAATTTCTGACCGTCGGCCATTGTGATAAAGTGGCGCTCATGAAGCGATATCAGTTTCCTCTCGATATGCGCCACCGGCTCACCCGAAACCTTGAAAACATCGGTCTTATCATGCAGTGAGATCACTTTCGATCTTGCCTGATAGATGATATTTTCATTCGAATCGGTGATATCGATATGATGATGAAGTGTGAACACCTTGGTACTTGTAAACAGTGAATACGCCGGAGTACCGTAATTCTGAACATTGTAGATATTGGCGTCTTCCCCGGCCTTGTGGAATCTGTGTACCTTTGAAAATACTCCCATATTCCGGAACCTCCGTTCTTTTGATGATGTCTGCCGGATCCTTTAGTCGGATCCGGGTTCAGTACATATTTTTTACCAGGTATCTTAATTCTTACCTCAACATCATAATAGCGCAGCGAAGCAAAATAAAAAAGCATTAACGGTGCGAATTAGGGTATGATAATTTGCATCCGGTACCCCGCACATGCATGGCGCTGCGCATATTACCACTCTTACGGGCACAATTTATCACTGTATGATCATTCCCGCAAGATAAGAGACCACATTGGTGACCAACGATAATATCAGGCAGAATCTGCGGGATTGAGAGGACATGAGCCTGTACAGTCCGTACTCCGAGATCACCACACAGATCTCCCCGACTGCGATCATTATCATGATCAGGGTGTGCCCCGCTCCGAGCCAAGCGGCGCCGAACAGGCTTAAGTTGAGCAGCGGATTGGTGAGCATATTGCAGAGGAGATTGTAAAATATCATCCGGCGGTTGTCCTTAAATCCCCTTATACAGACGATCACAAATGTGACCGCCGCCTCAATGATGCAGGTATGTATCAGTGCGGTTAACATGGCTTCAGCTCCCGAAAGGCTTACCGGCTGTCTTCCTCGTTACTGTTTTCATCCGGTTTTTCACGGTCCTGCCTTTTTTTCTTTTTTATCTCAAATCTTACCAAAATAACAGCTGCGACAACAACCGCTGCGATAATGATCACCGGAAGTATACTTCCTTCATTTATAACAGGCTCCGGAAGGGCAGCGTCAAGAAATGATGATAACATTTTCGGGCCTCCTTTATTTTACTTTTCTTCCGTATCGGTCGGTCCGGTCGGTGCCGCCTCATTCTTAACCGCGCTGTCTGCCTCTTTTTTCCTGTTTTTCCTTACAACGCGTACGATAAGAACGATCGCGGTTATCACGACCGCCGCAAGCACCAGTATGATCAGAACGGCAAGATACGACTGCTCGGGCTCATAATGATCAAGCGGCAGGATATCACGGACCCCGCTGTTATCCGGTTCATAATATACTTCATCAAGGAACCATAAAAATCTGCTCATAAAACCTCCTCAGATACTCAGATACTCAGACATATGCCGAACTTATTTTTCGCCTTTGTCCTTCTTCTTACGGATAACCCTAACTATCACCACGATCGCGACCACCACTGCAACAGCAGCGATAACAACTCCTACAGGTCCGAATCCGATCCTCTCAAGGATCCTTTCGGGACCGGGTGCGATATCCAGAAAATTCATAGTAATCACCTCCTATTCCGTAGATTCTGTCTTTACGTCTTTCGTACGTCCGTCATCAGTATTTACGACACTGGCATTATCTCTCAGGCATCCTGTCAGCAGCGATAATACCAGTGCCGACATTATTAAGAGCATAATACACTTCTTCATAGCTGTCGATTCTCCTCCCGATCCGAATTTCACGGGTCTTCGCTGTTTCCCTTATTTACCGTGGTAAAATATATACCGGCCGCACTCAGAAGCGAAAGCAGCGCCAGAAGCACATTCATCGTGATCCCTTTCGGCATCGGGAAAAAGAACATCGGAAGACTCCCCAGAAAAAGAGCAAGTGTGGTGATCCCGAACGCAACCCCGGGATTCGCCCTGAGCACCGAAACGATCCCTCCGAGCGCGATAGCCATGGTCATTGAAAACAGCATGATCCCGATCAGCGAGATCCACATCATGTTGCTGCCGAGCAGGAGGAACGGAACCGCCAGGATACAGCTGATAACGCCAACACGCCTGGTTCCGAAGAGATCGGCCAGTACACCTCCGGCCATCTTGCCGATACCCATGGACA
>JAILIQ010000128.1 GCA_024695205.1 Lachnospiraceae bacterium | reverse complement strand
GCTACGGCAAGGTTGCTCTGTTTGACAGGTCGATGCTCTCATCCACCGCAAGAGAACTCGAACTGATAGGACGTGTGGATGATGCGCTGTCTCTGGGTGAGTTTGTCATGTTCCTTCAGCCCAAGGTAAGATGCAGGGATTTCAGGATCATCGGCGCTGAAGCGCTGGTGCGCTGGAGGCGGCCCGACGGAGGCTATAATTATCCGGATTCGTTTATTCCCGCATTTGAACGGGACGGATGCATCATCAAGATCGACTATTTTATTTACGATCAGGTAATGAAGTATATCCGTTCGCGTCTTGACGCAGGTCTTGAATGTATACCGATATCGATGAATGTTTCAAGGGTTCATCTGTTCAGCCGTAATCTGATCACCTATATCGGGGAACTGATGGAAAAATACAGGATCCCTCCGCAGTATCTTGAATTCGAGCTGACGGAGAGCATGTATATCGAGGACCTTCCCACGATCATGTATACGATCGACAAGCTGAAGGATATGGGCGTCGGGATCTCGATAGATGATTTCGGTTCGGGCTATTCTTCTCTTGATATCCTGACCTCGCTCCAGGTGGACGTTCTGAAACTGGACAAGGTATTTATGAAGGAAGACCTTTCCAACAGCGACAGGATCATTATCGGAGCGATAATTGACATGGCAAGGAGGCTCGGACTTACCGTACTTTGCGAGGGAGTCGAGACTGATATCCAAAGACAGTTTTTGAACGATGCGGGATGCGAGTACATGCAGGGGTACCTGTTCTCGAAGCCTGTTGAGGCGGAGGAATTTGACAGGATGTTCGAGGACAACCGGAGATTTCAGGATATGACGGGAGTGAACAATATCATCACAAGATAAACGGAGGCAATGATGGCTGGCTATATAATGGCACTTGATGCGGGGACTACAAGCAACAGATGTATTCTATTCAATGAAAACGGCGATATATGTTCCATGGCGCAGAAGGAATTTGTCCAGTATTTTCCGAAGCCCGGATGGGTTGAACATGATGCCAATGAGATATGGTCGTCACAGCTCGGGGTTGCCGTTGAGGCAATGCTCAAGATCGGAGCCACTGCAAAGGATATAGCGGCGATAGGGATCACAAACCAGCGTGAGACCGCCATAGTCTGGGACAAGAATACTGGTGATCCCATATGCCATGCGATAGTCTGGCAGTGCAGACGTACCGCGCAGTACTGTGATTCGCTGAAGGAAAAGGGACTTACCGACTTTTTCAGAAAAAAGACCGGACTTGTGATCGATGCTTATTTTTCGGCTACGAAGCTGAAATGGATACTTGATTATGTACCGGGCGCGAGAGAAAGAGCGCAAAACGGTGAACTGCTCTTCGGAACCGTGGAAACCTGGCTGATCTGGCGCCTTACCAAGGGCAAGGTTCATGTGACCGATTATTCGAACGCCTCAAGGACCATGCTTTTTAATATCAATGAGCTTGACTGGGACGATGATATCCTTAAAGAGCTTGATATTCCGCGCTGTATGCTGCCGAAGCCGATGCCGTCGAGCTGTATCTACGGTGTTGCCGATCCTTCGTTCTTCGGCGGGGAGATACCGATCGCGGGAGCCGCAGGAGACCAGCAGGCGGCACTGTTCGGACAGACCTGCTTTAATCAGGGCGAAGCCAAGAATACTTACGGAACAGGCTGTTTCCTGCTTATGAATACAGGTGAGAAGCCTGTATTTTCGAAAAACGGACTTGTTACGACGATTGCGTGGGGTCTTGACGGCAAGGTCAATTATGCTCTTGAAGGTTCGATATTTGTAGCCGGAGCAGCGGTACAGTGGCTGCGTGACGAGATGAGACTGATCGATTCGGCGGCCGATTCCGAATATATGGCCAAAAAGGTGCCGGATACCAACGGCTGCTATGTTGTTCCCGCATTTACCGGACTTGGAGCTCCGTACTGGGATCAGTATGCAAGAGGGACCATAGTCGGGCTTACGAGAGGCTGCAATAAGTATCATATCATCCGTGCCACACTCGAATCCATTGCATATCAGGTAAATGATGTTATCGGTGCAATGAAAGCCGATTCGCACATTGAGCTTACTTCCCTGAGAGTTGACGGCGGCGCGAGCGCTAATGATTTCCTGATGCAATCCCAGGCAGATATCATAAATGCGCCTGTTGACAGGCCTTCATGCGTTGAAACGACCGCAATGGGAGCGGCATACCTTGCGGGACTGGCTGTAAAATACTGGAATTCCAAAGAAGACGTTATCCATAACCGCAAGATCAGCAAGACCTTCTGGCCTGCCATTAAGGAAGAAGAGCGTGCGAAGAAACTAAAGGGATGGGATAAAGCCGTAAAATATGCTTTTAACTGGTCCAAAGACGAAGATTGAGAGGAGCGGTCCATAATGATTGATGTTGCGATAATCGGTGCCGGTGTTGTCGGATGTGCCATAGCAAGAGAATTATCCAGGTATTCGCTTGATATATGTGTTATCGAAAAAAGCGAGGATGTATGCTGCGGAACGTCGAAAGCCAACAGTGCGATAATCCATGCGGGATATGATGCCGCACCCGGAACGAAGAAGGCTTCATTTAATGTGATCGGTAATTCTATGATGGACCGGATCTCGAAGGAACTTGATTTCCATTTCCGACGGAACGGTTCACTTGTTGTAATGTTCGAAGGCGATGACCGCAGCAAGCTTGAAGAGCTGTACGAAAGAGGCATCAAGAACGGAGTCGAAGGTCTGCGTATCATCGAAAAGGATGAGTTAAGGAAGATGGAGCCGAATATTGCGGATGATGCCGTCGCCGCACTGTATGCTCCTTCGGCGGGCATTGTCTGCCCGTTCAGTATGACGATAGCCTATGCCGAGAATGCATTTGACAACGGCGTATGTCTTATTTTCAACACCTGTGTGACCGGGATCGAAAAAAAGAACGGCCTGTATGAGATAAGCTGTAAAGAACGCGGGAATAATAAAAGCGCAGGGACAGCCGGAACGGATAACGGATTTCCGATAACCGCTAAGGCTGTGATCAATGCGGCCGGTGTTTACGCCGATACGATCCACAATATGGTAAGTGCGGAAAAATATGAGATCAAAGCAAGACGCGGATGTTATTTCCTTCTGGACAAATCCGCCGGTGATTTTGTAAAACATACTGTATTTACACTTCCGAATCCTATGGGGAAGGGTATACTGACCGCGCCTACAGTCCACCACAATCTGATCGTCGGCCCCGATGCTCTTGATACGGATGACAGGGAAAGCACATGCACGACAGCGGAAGAACTTGATAAGGTCAGGGCAAATGTTACAAGGAATCTTAAAAATCCTCCGATGAAGGCTGTCATCACTTCATTTGCGGGATTACGCGCACACGAGAAGCACGGGGATTTCATCATCGGCGAATGCGAAGATTCGGAGTTTTTCTTTGACTGTGTCGGGATAGAATCACCTGGTCTTTCGGCTGCTCCCGCAATAGGAGTGCATATGGCCGAACTTGTTGCCAAAAGGCTTGGCGTCGGACAAAAGGCTGATTTTGATCCGATCAGAAAAGGCATTGTCGAAGCTTCGGGTCTTTCGGCTGAAGAACGTAACAGACTTATCGCTTCAAATCCCGCATATGGCAATATCATCTGCCGGTGCGAAGGCATAAGCGAAGGAGAGATAATCGATTCCATCAGGCGCAGCCTCGGAGCCACCACGCTTGACGGTGTCAAAAGAAGAGTAAGGGCGGGAATGGGACGTTGTCAGGCCGGTTTCTGTTCGCCCAGAACAATGGAGATCATAGCAAGAGAGCTCAATATACCGCTTAAAAGCGTAAAAAAGAGCGGAGCGGATTCATTTATGATACCTAATCAGGATATTAATGTAAAATATCGTCAGAAGGATTGAGAAAGGTTGGCAAAATGGACAGATATGATATCATTGTGATCGGTGGAGGACCTGCCGGACTTGCGGCATCGGTATCCGCATATGACGAATTTGTCGAAGCCGGGATCAGTAAGCCCTCGATCCTTATTCTCGAAAGAGACGTTATGCTCGGAGGGATCCTGAATCAGTGTATCCATAACGGTTTCGGTCTGCACACGTTCAAGGAGGAGCTGACCGGTCCGGAATATGCGGACAGATTCATCCGGAAGGTGAAAGAGCGCAATATCGAATATATGCTCCAGACAATGGTCTTAAGCATTACGAAGGACAGGATCGTTACCGCGGTAAACAGGGAAAAGGGCATGTTTTCGCTTGAAGCGGGCAAGATCATTCTGGCGATGGGATGCAGGGAAAGGTCAAGAGGCGCCCTGAACATCCCCGGATATCGTCCGGCGGGAATATATTCGGCCGGAACTGCCCAGAGACTTGTAAATATCGAAGGATATCTGCCCGGACGCGAGGTAGTGATATTAGGATCGGGAGATATTGGCCTGATCATGGCCAGAAGAATGACTCTTGAAGGTGCCAGAGTTAAGGTTGTGGCCGAGCTGATGCCGTATTCGGGCGGATTGAAAAGAAATATCGTCCAGTGCCTTGATGATTTCGGGATTCCGTTAAAACTCAGCCATACGGTAGTCGATATCAAGGGTAAGGAAAGAGTTGAAGCGGTTATAATCGCCAAGGTCGATAAAGATCTTAAACCGATCCCCGGAACGGAAGAAGAGTATAAATGCGATACACTGCTTCTGTCATGCGGACTTATCCCCGAAAATGAACTTTCAAACGGCGCCGGCATAGAGATGAATCCGGTAACAAACGGACCCAAAGTCAATGAGAGCATGGAGACATTTGTTCCGGGAATCTACGCATGCGGTAATGTCCTGCATGTTCACGACCTTGTGGATTATGTTTCCGAGGAGGCTGCCAATGCCGGTAGATGCGCCGCTAAACAAGTATTGCGGGAAAATAACGGTGCCGACGTACCGGGTGACGGTGAAAAGGCCGGCAATACAAAAATTGTAGCCGTGATTGCTGGTAACGGTGTAAGATACACTGTCCCGGTATGCATAAGACCTGATGTTATGGACCCGGAGATAACGATACGTTTCAGAGTCGGTAATGTATATAAGAACTGCTATATCGAAGTATATCTTGATGATGAGCGTATCATGAGACGTCGGAAACAGGTTGTTTCACCCGGAGAGATGGAGAACATCTCCGTAAAGAGAGAATTGCTCGCGAAGGGTGCCGGGACACTGAAGATTCTTATCGCCGAGGAGAATGTGTGATATGAGTGAAAAGATTAACCTGACATGTATCGGCTGTCCGTTGGGATGTCAGATCACCGTTACCAAAAACGGTGATGAGATCGAAGACATAACCGGTTATACTTGCAAAAGAGGCCTGGAATATGCTAAAACCGAAGTTATCTCTCCTGTAAGGACCATCACATCCACCGTCAGGGTGACAGGTGGCGCAGGCCCGGTTGTTTCGGTCAAAACGGCAACTCCGATACCGAAGGGCATGATAGACAGGAGTATGGAGATTATTTACGGACTTGAAGTGCAGGCGCCTGTTGCAATCGGTGATGTGGTATGCGATAATATAGCGGGGACGCAGGTTGCGCTTGTTGCTACCTCAGCGTGTGCAGCCGAATGATATCGCAGAAGTACACCGAAGGTTTTCAGACTCCGGACCGGTCGGATGATGAAAACAAAAAGGTATGCGGATTATGCCCAAGAGCCTGCAGAACCGACCGGACAAGCGGTAAAAGAGGCTTTTGCGGAATGGCTGAAAATGCAGTAGTAGCCAGAGCCGGATTGCATATGTGGGAAGAACCCTGCATTTCCGGAAAGAACGGTTCCGGAACGGTGTTTTTCTGTGGCTGCAATCTGAAATGCGTTTTCTGCCAGAACAGGGAGATCTCGGCATCTTTGAATTTAAACGCGTCCGAAAATGACACGATTCCCGCTGAAGTGTCATTAAAGGAATGGCGCAGATTAAAGAGCGAAGGATATAACGGGCCTGCACGTGTCTCAGTTGAGCCCGGTGAGCTCGCCGAAATCTTTTTGAATCTCGAAAAGCTTGGTGCGGAAAATATCAATCTTGTGACACCCACACATTTTTCTGACCGGATCGCATCCGCGATCGATATAGCCAGGGACATTGGGCTGAAGCTTCCGATCGTTTACAACTGCGGAGGCTATGAAAGTGTAGAAGCGCTCCGCCGGCTCGAAGGCCGTATCGATGTATGGATGCCTGATCTTAAGTATTATTCCGACGAACTTGCGATCAGATATTCGAACGCGCCGCATTACTTTGAATCGGCATCCGCCGCTCTTAAAGAGATGGTCAGACAGACCGGCGGAAATAATATTTTCGATGAACGCGGAATGATGAAAAAAGGTGTGATCGTAAGGCATATGATCCTTCCCGGACATACAGCCGATTCAAAGCATATCTTACGTTTTCTGCACGAGAATTACAACAATGCTGTTTATATCAGCATCATGAATCAATTTACCCCTGCGGGCGATCTAAAGGATCATCCCGAGATAGATCGGAAACTTACAGAAGACGAATATCGCAGAGTCGTTGATTTTGCGGTACGGATCGGGATAGAGCAGGGCTTTATTCAGGAGGGTGATACAGCGAACGAGAGCTTTATTCCTGCATTTGACGGAACAGGAATATGATAAGAAGAGTTCTCGAATAATCAGAACTTGAAGGAGTTTTTATGAGGTATTTTTTTATAGACCTTGAAAATGTCAGAAATGAAGGTCTTGAGGGCGTATTGTCGCTTAACGAAAAGGATATGGTTTATATTTTCTACAGTGAGAATGCGTTCAGTATGGCTATACCTACGATGGAAAGCATCACCAACAGCAGATGCTCGTCGAAATTTATCAAAACCAATTATATCGGCAAGAATGCCATGGATTTTCAGATCGTTTCCCTGTTCGGCGCTATGATCGAGCGTTGTAAAGAGGGAAGCTTCTATATCATCAGCAAAGATAACGGCTTCCGTTCGGCAGTTAGTTTTTGTGAAAGTTTTTTCTCGGAATACCCTATAAAATGCGGTGTTTATCCGCGCATCATAACAGCGATCGCGGCAGAATCAAAGGATAAGGAAAAAGATAACAGCGGCGAATCCGGAAAAGAGAAAAGATCGAGATCACGAAGATCAAGAAAAAAGTCCGGAAAACACGATCAGAACGAGAACCAGAATGTTGCTGCGGGTGTTTTTGCCGAAGAAAGTCCGGATCGTCAAATTTCAGAGGATCATACATCTGAGTATGATGAGAATGCTGAAATAACAACAAATTCCACAATAAATGATGCGGATACTTCTGACAGGATTGATTCCAAAACTGAGGAGAAAACAGGCAAAACAGGAAGAAAGAGATCGAGAAACCGGAAAGACAGATCCGGTGATAACGAAAATGTGAATAACAACCAGGATACAGCATCCGCAGGCGGCGTTGTCAAGGACAATACAGGCAACCCGGACAGGAAAGAAAACAATGCCGGAAAAGGCAATAAGACCGGTAAAGCAGATAAAACCGGTGAAGATACGACAGCCGGAGAAGCCTCCGGAGTATCCGGGACAGCAGTAACATCCGGAGTATCGGGAGTATCCGACGAAGCCGAAAACGGTACTCACGGCAGGCTGGATTACATTTTCAGACTTTTGGGCGAATATCTTTCGGAAAAAACCATCGAGATCTATGCGGGATATATCGATGAAGGGATCTCAAAGACTTCCAACAGGGATGAGCTGCAGACTTATTTCAGGGAGAACTTAGGCGATGATGAGGGCGAGGCATTATTTAAGGTGATCAGAAGCGATTACGAAAAATATAAACAGTCCCGACCCAGAAAAACATCAAGGAGCAGACACAGAAGATCCGGGAAAAGCGCAAGAAACAAAGAAAAAGAAGCTGATTGAAGATCAGAAACAGAAGGGCTGCGGCATTAGATGCCGACAGCCGGGCAAAAGAATAACCCGTAAACGATCCGGGCAACCGGAGCGTTTACGGGTTTATTTTTATTCTGACCGGTATCGGCGGTAAAAGGATCCTGTATAACAGCTTATATAGGCATGGAACGGATGCTGCCTCAGGCCTTCTGCATGGTATTATCACTTCGGGAATACAGTAACGGCGCGGTCTGAACAAGCACAACGGCAGCGAATACAAGGATGCATCCGGCTATTTCTTTTGCTGTAAGCCTCTCGTGCAGGATCAGCCAGGAAGTAAGAACGGAAAATACCGATTCAAGGCTGAAGAGGAGAGAACAAAGAACCGGATTGACTTTCTGCTGGGCCACAGTCTGCAGCGTGAATGCCACACCGCAGGAGAGCACGCCGGCGTAAAGGATCGGAATGATCGCATTCGGCAGCATTTCAACATTCAGGTTTTCAACGATCGGTGCAATGACGGAAGATATAACCCCGGCGGTAAAAAACTGGATGCAGGAAAGTTTGATGCCGTCCGTGTAAGGAGCGAATTTACCGATAACGATGATGTGAATCGCAAAAAATACCGCACAGAAGAAGGTAAGTATATCACCTTTGTTGAGTGACAGGCTCTCGGAAACACACAGAAGATACATGCCGACCATGGATATCAGGGCTCCGATCCACATGATAAATCCGGGCTTTTCCTTCGAAAACAGACCGAAAAGCGGAACCATGATAACATACAGAGAGGTTATGAAACCTGATTTTCCGGGTGTTGTGTACTGGATCCCGACCTGTTGGAATGAGGATGCGGTACAGAGTATGATCCCGCAGATGATCCCACATACGATAAGACGTTTTGTATCTGATAATGACGCAAACGGGATGTTGCCGGATGCGCTGACGGTGGGTTTTTCCGGATTCTTTTTCTTAAAGATCAATACAACGGGGATTAGAACGATACCGCCTATCGTGAATCTGAAAGCATTGAACATAAAAGGTCCGATATAGTCCATTCCCACAGACTGGGCGACAAAAGCCGATCCCCAGATGAAAGCGGCAAGAACGATCAGAAGACTGTATTTAATATTATTCATTTTTTTGACCTCACAACAATGTGATTTTATATGAAAAAGCCCGAAAAGTAAATATATTCTATTGAAAATTGTTTAAAAATGCTGTAAAATATTAATAATTCAAAAAAATGGAAGGAGGCGCCCGAAATGAGTTCAATAAAGGAAAAATTAACCATGCTTGTAGCGGATGATTCATTTCCGATAAGGGCGCTGTTTGCCGAAGCATTCAAATCAGAATATGAGATCCTTTTTGCGGAAAACGGCATAGAAGCCGTTGAACTTCTGAAGATCCATGATGAGATCGCGATAGCGATCATTGACCTGATCATGCCCGGAGTCGACGGATACAAGGTGATCTCTGAAATATACGGCTCCGAAAGAAATACCAAGATACCGGTCATCGCGATCACGGCTTCGGATAATGTTGCCGACGAGATCCATGCGGTTGACCTGGGAGCTACGGATGTTATCCACAAGCCTCTGAATATGGAGCTGTTGAAGCATAAGGTCCGTAACCTGCTGAAGTTTACGGCACAGACATCGGGCGGCAACAAGGAACTTGTAAGACTTCTGATCGAACAGAATGAGATAGATGAAAAAAGCGGTCTGTTGAACCGTGTTGCATTTTGCAACGCTGTCAGACGTTTTATCGATAACAGCAGAAATACACAATATGTCATAATCAGATGGGACGTTGACGGATTCAAGGTTTTAAACGATGTTTACGGCATAGCGGAAGGTGACAGACTTCTGAGGGTGGTCGGTGATTATATCCTTGAGCATTCGGATGATGATGTGGTGACCGGCCGTTGGGAAGCGGATCATTTCGTGATGTGCATGAAGCTTGACGATTTCAACTGTCAGGACATGCTTGATGAAGTTGATGCCGCTGTTACAAAAGAGGATTTCGGATTTGATATTGTCATCCGAATGGGTGTTTACGTTGTTGAAGACCCTTCCATAGATGTTGCGCTGATGTGTGACAGGGCGTTGCTTGCCCTGAAATCCATAAAGGGAGACTATACCAACAGGGTTGCCTACTATGACGAAGAGATGCGTTCAAGCCTGATCGAGGAACAGCAGATCACGGGAGAGATGAATACGGCTCTTAAAGAAGGCCAGTTCGTCATATATCTTCAGCCTCAGATCAATTATGCAAGCGGCAGGCTGCACGGGGCAGAGGCTCTGGTCAGATGGAAACACCCTAACAAGGGGCTGATCCCTCCTGTCAAATTTATTCCGATCTTTGAAAAGAACGGTTTTGTGACACATCTTGATATGTTCGTCTGGGAGGAAGCCTGCAAGCTTTTGAAAAGCTGGATGGACAAGGGTTATGATGTTGTCCCGATCTCGGTAAATGTATCGCGTATTGACGTATATAGCTTAAGGCTTACCGAACATTTTACCAACCTTACCGCAAAATACGGGCTCGATCCTTCAATGATAAGGATCGAGGTCACCGAATCAGCATATATCAACAGTCCTTCACATCTGATCAGCTCGCTTGAGAAGCTTCGTGAAGTAGGCTTTTGTATTGAAATGGATGATTTCGGCAGCGGATATTCCTCACTGAATACACTGAAGGATGTTCCCTTCGACCTTTTGAAGCTGGATATGAAATTTATCGATGATAATTCCTCGAATTCAAAGGGCGGGAGCATATTAAGCTCAGTTGTAGGCATGTCCAAAAGACTTAATCTGCCGGTTCTTGCCGAGGGTGTCGAAACCCGTGCCCAGGCTGATTATCTGAAAAGCATCGGCTGTCTGTACATGCAGGGATATTATTTTTCGAAACCTCTGCCGCCCGCAGAATTTGAAAAGATGCTCGTTGCCAATAAAACCGAATGCGGGCTTGTGTTCCATTCGGCAGAAGAAGATACATCGGCGCTTGGTTTCCTGAATGCGTCCACACAGCATACACTGATCTTCAACAACTTTGTCGGCGGTGCTGCGATCATCGAATTTGAAGGTGACAGGGTAGAAGCGATACGTTTCAATGATCAGTTCTACGAAGCTCTCGATATCAACAGGGAGGATTTTGCATCCAAGGCGGTTTCTCTCTTTGATTATCTTGACAAGGTCAACCGTGCCAAATTTGTAAACACGCTCAACAGGGCGATCGAGAAAAAAGGTCAGGATGAGTGTGAACTGAGCGTTACGCTTAAAGAAGACAACGAGATCTGGGTTAAGGTCGGAGTCAAGCTTCTTGTGACTGTCAGGGGCAGGCATCTATTCTACCTGAGTGTCGAAAATGTAACCCAGAAGATGAGCCTCCTGCTCAACAATCTGCGTCTGAACGAGAAACTGATGGGCATTATCAACAGTATTCCCGGCGGCGTTATAGATTTTGAGATCCGGAACGGAACGATGATCGTCAATTATATCAACCAGACCATGCACGATATGTTTGGTTTCACATATGAAGAATATGCCGCGCTCGCATTGCGGGGCGATTCTGCGATCGTTTACGAGGATGATTTTATTTCCGTAAGAAATGTCGAAAAGGAGCTGATCGACGGCAAGAGAGAGATCGTTGAAAACAGCTTCAGGCATATCTGCAAAGAAGGCAGCTATAAGTGGGTAGTATTCAGCGGCGCTATTACGAGACGTACCGAAACAGGGTTCTTTGCTACGGGAATACTTCTTGATTTTGATTATCAGATGCGTTTTGAACAAAGCGCGATCGATACGAGACGTACGTTTGAGAAAAAGCTTGCGCTGAATACCGCGCTGATATCGTCATTCCCGTTCGGAATACTGCAGTATGCCCGCAGAGGAAGTGTCTATAAACTGTTCAGCTGCAATGACGCTGTTTGGAAATTCCTGGAATTTGAGAATAAATCCGTGCTTATGAAGGATTTCGGCGGTAACGGTGTCAGGATCCCGGTCCATTCGGATGATGAGAGCAAGCTCACCGAAATGATCGAGAAGGTACTGGCCGGCAAGAGTAATGCTATCGCCGAGGAAAGACTCTATATCCGGAACGGAAGCGGTGGATTTACCCCCGCCGTGGTCAGACTGCAGAGTGTCCTGTACGAAGGCCAACCCGAATATATGCAGTATCTGATCATGTTTTAAGCCGCTTTGGCAGCCGCAGGAAAACGGCTGTTTTAAGAATTTTCAAGAATTTTTCAAAAAATAAAAAAAACTGTTGACAAATCAAATTTATGATGATAAACTATCTTTTGTTCGGTGATCAAATAATCCGAACGAAAGAAATGCGCGAGTGGTACAGTGGTAGTACGTCGCCTTGCCAAGGCGAAGATCGCGGGTTCGATCCCCGTCTCGCGCTCGACTGATGAAGTGGGAAGTCTTAGTAATTAAGGCTTCCCGTTTTTTTTATTATAATACTTTGATTACACTTGATTACACATATCAGAGATTAAGTGCTTTCTCCATATTTGCCTGTGTCTGAAGATCAGATGCACGATTAAAAATGTAATTATGGAGAGTGGTTCTTTCGTCCTCATGCCCAACCATTTCTCTTATTGTATTAATGTTTATCAGGCTACTGTCAACAAGAGTAGAAATGTATGTCTTACGAATCTTGTGCATTCCTTTAACATTAATTCCTGCGTAATTACAGTATTTTCTGATCCTAGAATCAAGTGATCTGCAATGAATACGATTGCCAGTCTTATTAAGAAAAACATACTCATTATCTACATATCCATTTTCACAGTTCCATTCTTTTATCATTTTAAGAAGGTCTCTGGCTTTCTGCGTGAGATATGTATTTCTATTTCCTGCTTCAGACTTGGTATGATCGACTACTTCATATCCAACAGACTTCCATGTTCCATCAGCCTGTTCTGCATGAACTTTACGTTCCATGCGCTGAAAATGAATATGGTTTAGTTTTTCTTCGTTAATATTCGACCATTTTAAGGCAACAATTTCACCTAATCTTGCTCCCAACTGAAAACACAATGCGATGCCTAAACAAGCAGTATGTCCGCTTTCTTTGAAGTCTCGTATAGCTTCTTCTTCAATTTTAGGTTGTTCATCAACAAGGAAAACCTGTGTTGCATCGGGTTTCTTTTTTTTTGATTCAAACAGTTTCCTATAAGTCCGTATCGGAGACAGCTGCTTATTTTCATCTGACGGAAAAAAATATGTGTAGCATAGAGAAAAATGCACTAGGAAAATTAAGGGATGGGATGAATGACGGGAAGATCATTTAGGTGAAATACTTGAAGATAAAAACAGATCCGAGGTATTATTCTACAAACTGATAGGCTGCATTTTGCCGGAGATTTGAAAACGACTTTCGTTTATGATAGGATATATTTGGGTTAATTTAGGTATAAAGATGTTGATTTCTTATTTGGAAAGGAATAAGACTTATACATTTTGAGGAGAATAGTAATGTTGATAGGATTTTATAAAAAGTTGATAAAGAACAATATTTTTGAAAGAATCGTTGTGTTTGCTATTTGCATGAGTCTGCTTGCTGGTTGCGGAACCACGAATGATCAAGAACCGTTCCATTTGGAGGAGAACAAAGGACAAAACGCAACAAGCTATCCATATGTCGTCCATACAGATTCAGCAACATGGTATCTGTCAAAGGCTGATATGGAGATGATAGGCGAGGATGCTTATCTCGAGGGTTTCCGGAAGATAATTGAAAACCAGGAGTCAGATTTTGCCGATGCGCAGAAGGCTCTGCAGGGCTATCTGAATAAGGAAATACCACCGGTGAATATCTTCACGGATTTTTGCGGCAAGGCCGAGGAATCACGCTTTCATGGTGGATATTATTACGGAGACGCACGCGGCATTCGCCTCTTTACGGATTGGAGCGCCGCTGAGGCAGTTCTGCTGCACGAGTATGTGCACTACCTCAGCTTCACTTGCGCGGAGAGCCCAGTGAGCGACGGTTTTTGGGCGGAAGCGCTGGCGGATTATGTATCGAATCTCGCATGCGAAAACCGCATGGCACGAACCGTTAACTACGGCGTGAGTGGAGAGGAACTACAGTTTTACCTGGATCGCGGCGCAGTGGACCCGGACACGGGTCAGTTTGATATACGGCGCTATACCTGCGGAACTGCAGAGATTATGAATAGCGACGCAATGTTGGGGCAAACCTATCTTTCGGTGGCCGGTACTATTTCGGTCATATCCGAACAGCGCCGGGAGTTTCGGATGATAACGGATCTGTCATATTACGAGGCCGCAAGCATGATGGAGTATCTGATCGAGAACTTTGGTCGGGACACGGTATTCAGCCACTGGAACATTGACGGACGGGATATGAAGGATGTATACGGCAAGAGCTTTACGGAGCTGTATGACGATTGGAGGGCGTGGAATCTCGCCCGTTGTAACGAATACGGACTGGATCTGACAATTGCGGAATTTAAATGAATTATGATAAGTATGTCACAGAGAATGACACTGAAAGTGTAAAGGATGGGTTTATATGGCCGAGTGGGTTACGCATTTATGGGTAGCGGATGAAGTAATGAAAAAACTGCCGATGCTGGACAGGCACGGATTCTGTGTCGGTAATATCGCACCGGATTGCAATCTGCCCGATGAAGATCATACAGATTTTATACCGCCAAGAAGAATTACACACTGGATGAACAGTATGCGTAAGACAGCAGATGATTGCAGGGCTTTTTATGATGAGTATATCGTTGCGAGGTATGACAGTATAAAATCTGCGGAAGAGTTGTCTTTTCTATTGGGTTACTACTCCCACCTTATAACCGATGCTGAGCTTCAGCGGACGATCCGGGATCCGGAACGTGTAGCTGCATCGTGGCTCAGGATAAAGAGTGTACCAGAGCTGAAAGCTAAGACTGATGGAATGAACGAAGATTGGGACACAGTAAAAAAGCTATTTCCAAGAGATGACCGGATGAAAGATTTCTCCAGTCTGGAGAAGGAATATCTTGATGATCATCCAGATTCCGGATGGTATACAGAAATCAGGGGAATTGAGTATTTTCCTGATTATATTGATTATCTGCCGAAGCAGTCAATTCCGAAGAAGATAAAAATGATGTATTATGATCCATCCGGAGATGTTTCGTCATATCCTTTTCTGGCTTTTTCGAGAGAAGAATATCTGGCGTTTATCAAACGAGCTGTGGAACAGGTAACAGCAGAGATATCGGATATGGCTGAAAAAGGGAGCAGATTATGAAAACAACTTCATTTGGAATAGCAAATTACTGTGTTGTATGCCGGTCACACTGCCGTCATTGTCTGCTTTCTTCGTGCGGGAAAGCAACAGGGGTGGATTATGAGACCGGGGTATCGTTTGCTAATCGGTTTCTTGATGAGATTTCCGGATACAGACAGGGTATTTCTTGTTTTTATTATATAGGATACAGCATGGATACTCCTAAACTGATGGATTACATACGTTTCTGCAAAGAGCACGATTCACCGGGCGCCCGTTTCCTTCAGATGAACGGATTTGCATTTAGGAATGATAATGAATTGGCTTCATTGATGGCAAACATCAAAAATGAAGGCGTAGAAATGATAGATCTGACATTTTACGGTACTGAGGAATATCATGATCGTTTTGCCGGCCGTAAAGGAGATTTTGCATTTGTGATCAAAATGCTGTCTGAGGCACATGAAGCAGGTTTAAACGTTAACATCAGTATTCCTCTGTTGCGTGACAATCTGGATCAGATGGAAGATCTGCGTAGAGTACCTGAGTTCAGTAAAGCGGATAAGTTCTCATACTTTCTTCCTCATAGCAAGGGGCGGGGCAGGAGTCTTCAGGATCAGAGGATCACAAAACAGGAATTTGAGTCTCTTCCGGAAGAAGTGAGAAGTTCTTTTCAGAAGATCAAACACCAAACGGAAGCGGAGTGGCTTTCTTCAGGTGAGATAACGGAGCCGGAAAAGAGAAGTCTGACTCTTGTTCTGACTCCTGAAAATTTAGAACATTATCAGAAATTGAATGCCGGTGAGATCGTGGGCGAGATAGAAGCTCTGGACGAGCGTTTCATTGAACAGATGCCTTCAGTCAATGATCTGGCTGCACGGTACGGACGAAAAGATAACCGGCAGTTATACAGATTCAGAGATCTGCTGCTCAGATGGCGGCAGGAGTATATTTCTGAAACTGGTGGCAGGATATATGATATGCATGATGAAACGCATCATTTCAGTGTGCATATTTAATAAAGACGATATTTCATCGGACGGGTTTAGATGACCCGTCCGACAATTTGTTGCTTATTTCATGTATTTTTCCAATCTTCCACGGAACGCGACAAGTACAATATCAAAAATTACTGCATAGAACAGTGTGACAAGTGCTACTGCTATATTTGGCCCGAGAGCCTTACTATCGAGTCCGTGTACCAATATCAAAACCGTACCCAGGATTGTTCCAAACAAACCCGCCAGTATAATTCCGGAATAACAGAAACATCGGGCATACCGTGGCCGGTCATCCCGGTCTCATTAAATGTTGGTATATCGGGTCGATGATCGCCCAAAATGATGGTTACCTGTATCGATACAAGCATATTATAAAACTTTGATAATGTAAAATCCACCTACTTTGAGCAGAGATGAACATAATAATCGATAGTCGAAATACTGCAGTAAAACTGGAGATATCGATTTCAACATCGACTTTGGGGAATAGTGAAACTCTACTTAACGGAGAGTCTTCCGAAACTATATTCAACGCAAATTATCATACTATCATATTTCATAAAGTCCCTTGAAAAATCGCTTTTTATTTGCTACTATAACAATGAGGTAGTACATATGACAAAGAAGGATAATAAAGAAATTACGGGTCTTAGTGCCCAGATCACAAAAGAGCTCAACAGAGCAATAGATGACCTTACATTGTTTGATGATGATCTTATGAGCAAAGTCTTTGACGGGAATATTGAAGCTGCAGAATTGCTTCTCAGAATAATACTTGAACGGGAAGACATAAAGGTTACTCGCGTAAAGGGACAGGTTGACATGAAGAGTCCGTATCCCGGCGGGAGAAATATACGGCTTGATATTCATGTTGTTGATAGAAAAGGCGTTGAATTTGATGTTGAGGTTCAGCGTAACGAGGAAGGTTCTCATATTCGAAGAGCACGTTTTAACGGAAGTATGATGGATTCCCGTATGTTAAAGAGAAAACAAGCGTTTAAGGAATTAAAGGATGCATATGTGATCTTTATTTGCCAGCATGATAAGTTTGGCGAGAACAAACCGATATATCATGTGGATAAGACAGTCAGGAAAACCGGAAAGCCTTATGATGATGGTTCTTATACCATTTATGTGAACGGAATCTATAAAGGTAATGACGATTTTGGCAAGTTGGCACATGATTTTAACTGTAAGAAGGCGGACGACATCTATTTCAAACCCTTGGCAGAAGGCGTAAGGCACTTCAAGGAAACAGAGGAAGGACGTGATACTATGTGTGAATCTTTTACTAAATTAGCGGATAAGGTTGGCGATGAGAGAGCCGAACAGAGTCGGTTGGAAACAATGGTTGAGAACATTAAGTCTTTGATGA
>JAILIQ010000126.1 GCA_024695205.1 Lachnospiraceae bacterium | reverse complement strand
CGTTTTGCCACTTTCGCACACGTTAAACGTTTGAATCCGTAGTCAATACTATGAAATACGCGCAATACATTTTAGCTGATTATTATTAAAACACAAAAGTGTCAGCATTGTTGACACTTTTCAATAGAGTGAGGTTTGAATGCTATGAATGAAATTGATAAGAGTTTCGATCAAGTTGCCGCAATAATAGAAAATGCTCGCGCTAAAACCTCTTATTCAGCTTTCAAAAGCATGCTTAATAGTTCTTACCACCGCGTTTGAATCACCCGGAGTGATAAGATGTGTATATTTCCCGGGAACAGTACCGAAGGTTGCTACAGTATTAATTTCGGTTGTTTCCAACAGATAGTCGATCATGTTCTGCTTTGATGCATTGTGGTTATATATCTTTAAATAGGAGTATCCCTTGTATTCATTGGAATCTGTAACGGTTATCTTCAATTTTTCCTCAAATCCGGCCGTTTTCAGTTCTCTGAGAATGCCCGGGATTTTTTCTTTCTTTTCAATCGCCATATAATAGACCACTGTCTCGGATTCGGGTGCAGGTCTTTTGATATAATTCCTGTACGGAGATTTTCTGAGCTTTGTGACGATCCGGTTATATATTTCATTATCGGAATCTCCGTAATAGATCAGGATCGTATCATCGATCACGATATTGGTGAAGAAGGATATGCCACTGTTTATAAGGAATTCCCGCATGGATGCGGCGGTATCGTTTGAAATGACATATACCTTCTCGAATCTCTTTTCCTGAATGTTGTAAAGCGCGGCTCCGTCCATGACAATTACGGGCAGTTTGAGCCTGATGCCGCTCAGAGGCTCGATAAGGGATGCAGGAGTCCTTATTGTTGAAATAGTGAAATTGAGACCTTCGTCGATCATCCTGTTAAGCTCAACCCTGCTGTAGGCGGACATATTATTGTTCTCATTGATCAATGTATCGTCGAGACCTGATATGAACAGCGTATCTAAATTCTTATTGCGTCTGAACCTGAACAGGTTGAAGCTCACACCGACCACTATTCCTATCATGGTATCGAGGACACGGTTTATAACGAAGATGTATGGATCAATATCATTTGCATGATTTACAACTATACTCAGAAAAACAACGCAGGAAAAATAAGAGGCATTTTTCTTGTTCAAAACAACTGTTGTATAGATTATGGGAACGATAAACAATGCAATAATGACAGCCTTTACGACCGGAACGATGTCCTCAGCGATTGGGAGCCGGTCGAATATGATCAGGACGATCAGACCGTAGATTGCCCCGATAATTGTGCCTATTGTACGCTGTATTGCATTTTGCCTGGTTTCCACAGTATAATCCTGCATGCACCAGAGCGCGGACAATTGGGAATAGAAAACGATACCGTTCCCGGCTCTTAACAGATCGACGATATAACACATAAAAACAGCCGCTGCGGATTTGATTATCCTTAATCCGATGGGCGGCAGTCTGAATTTCTTCTTATCCATATACACTATGCTCTTATAAGTTTCTTGTTTACGATATCGACAAGTATTTCCGCGGTTTCATCCACACCGAATCTGCTTGAATCAATACAGATATCTCTGTTGTCAAAAGGATTGGTATAGCCGGGGATATACATCTTATGATAGTTTTCTCTGGCGGCATCCACTTCCTTTATCATCCTTTTAGCAGTCTTTTCGTCCATTCCGAGTTTGTTAACACAATTATCGAGTCTGGCTTCATAAGGCGCATATACATAGATACTCAGCTTGTTCAGATGATCCCTGCATACGTAATCTCCACAGCGGCCCACAATGATGCAGGATTCCCTGTTTACAAAATCCCTTATGATGTTCTGCTGTGTATTGAAGATATCATCCTTAAGCGAGGGGACACCGATGCCCAAAGGATAGATACGCCCGAAAAATCCGGCTTTCACGGCTTCTTCCTCCTCACTTATCATGGATATGTGAAGCCCCATCCTTTTAGCGGTTTCTTCGACAATGTCTCTGTCAAGAAAATCAATCCCCAGCATTTCAGACATTCTTTTTGAGATCGACCGTCCCATACTTCCGAATTGTCTAGAAAGCGTAACAACATATTTTTCCATATTTGACTCCGTTCCTTATGCCGCAAGCCTGTTTCTTAGCGCTGCGCGTTTTCTTTTTGCCTGCATGCCTCTTACTATGCAGGAGAGTGTAAAGTTGATCAAAAAGTAGATTACTGCCGCCAAGCCGAAGAGAACAAAAACATCAGAGGTATGTATATTTTCCTGTCCTGTATATCTGTTTGCGACCGCAAGAATGGTCTTGACTCTGGACATAAGCTCTATAGTTGCCACATTGGCAAGATAAGACGAATCCTTGATAGTAGATATGACCTGTCCGAGCAGAGTTGGAACAACGCTCCTAAAGGCCTGGGGAAGGATGATAAGAGTGAAAGTCTTTACGGTTCCAAAGCCTTGCGAATATGCTGCTTCAAACTGACCGTGAGCAACTGAATTGAGACCGCCGCGGATTATTTCCGCGATTATCGAGGATTCGAACAATACCAGTGCTACGGCTGCTTTCCATAAAAGCTTGGTTTCGACGGAAGTCAGTCCGAGCATTTTTCTGCTGAAGAATTGAGGCACAGGACAGAAAACAACGCATATGAATATCCACAACAGGAGAGGAGTATTTCTGAATCCTCTTTTCTTATTTTCTGATTATCTTTCCCAAAAACTGCTTCACCCGTTCGCTTTCGGGATAATCGAAGAAGTGCTCGGGATCGCCTTCTTCGATTATCTGACCATCTGCCATAAATACAATGCGGTCGGCCACTTCCCTTGCAAATCCCATTTCGTGCGTAACAACGACCATCGTAATATTCTCTTTGGCAAGTTTTATCATGACATCGAGAACTTCCTGAATAGTTTCAGGATCGAGTGCTGAGGTCGGTTCGTCAAAAAGGATTATCTTTGACTGTGAGCAGAGAGCTCTGGCAATGGCGATCCGTTGCTGCTGACCGCCTGAAAGAGTGGAAGGATAAGCATTGGCTTTATCTCTCAGCCCTACGACATCAAGATAATGATATGCAAGTTCTTCAGCCTCTTTCTTGCTCTTGTGATGCAATTTTACGGGAGCTATCGTGAGGTTTTTCAGTACACTCATATGCGGGTACAGGTTGAACTGCTGGAACACCATTGAGATGTTTTCGCGTACAAGTCTGGTCTTGTTTTTCGAGGTTAACCGTGTACCGTTTATATAAACCTCTCCCTTCGTGGGCTCTTCAAGAAAGTTCATACAGCGCACTGTTGTGGATTTTCCCGAACCGGAAGGTCCTATTATAACAAGTTTCTCGCCTTCCCTGACTTCTAGATTTACATCCCGCAGAACTTCCAGATCCCCAAAACTCTTGTAAATTTTTTTTAATTTAATCATAGTACCTTCTCCATTGCTCTTTCGAAAGAAACAAAAACAAAAAAGGCGCTTGGCTCCGAAGAGCAAAACGCCTTTGTTTTGTATGCAGAGATGATAAACGATAAATATCTTGCGTGTCAATCCCGATATTTCAATTTTGTGAAATATTCCCACACGAAGCTTCAAAATAAATGAAATTTTTATACAACAGAACGAAAAATCTTAGATTTTTTGAAAACAATTGCATCACAGTGGTTCAAATCACTTCTTCGTCCACAATAAATTTGATCACCGCGGCATATCAGACTCATCATTTCATCCGTTACACCTTTTTACAAATTCCTTGAATATCTTCCTGCTGTCTTCATCTGTTTTATGGGAAAATTCAGGATGCCACTGCAAAGCCCATACAAATTTTCTGCCTGTCATTTCAACGGCTTCCACAATTCCATCCTCTGATACGGCCATGGTTTTTAAGCTGTCTGCTTTCCGCTTAACAGCCTGATGATGGTAGCTGTTCACCGAAAGCCTCTTTTTGTTTAGTAACCGGTAAAGACTGCCGTCTTCCAGAATTTCAACATCGTGAACCGAAGTGTCATATGGCGGTTTCTGGTGATGTTCCACGTTTGACGGCCGCTGTTTTACCAGATCCTGATAAAGAGTTCCTCCCAAATAAACATTTAAAAATTGAATACCCCTGCAAATACCAAGGACGGGCATATTTTTATCGAGTGCCTGTTTAAGAAGCCCGGCTTCCATCTCATCTCTCTCTTTACACGATGCACCACACTCCGGCTTTCTCGCCTCGCCATATAACCCCGGATCAACGTCATGGCCTCCGGTAAGCAGAATTCCCTGAACGGTATCTAACAGCTGGGCTATCACATCCGCGTCACTTGTTAACGGCAGAATAACCGGTATCCCTCCCGCTTCCATAATGCCTTCCATATAACCCGGAAGCATCCATAAACTCTCTTTTTCCTGATCCACTAATGGAACTATCCCTATTACCGGTTTCATGAAAACTCCTCCCAAATAAAATCAGGCAAAGAACTCTTCTTCGACCTCTTTGCCTGTAAAATAATCTTATCATGAAATGAAAAAAATGTATATAGTATTCTTTCCGTTTCAATATTGCAGTTAAATGGCCAAAAAGAAGATAAAGAATTAAATATTGAAAATGATATTGGACTATAACCTGGCATAGATATTATTATTTTACCTGATCAACGAAATATCCCCACCGTTTTGGTGGGGAAAATCTCATTTTGTATGATCACTCGTTATATCCTGCCCATGAAAGGTCAGGGAGGAGCTCTTCCGCTATCTGCTTTTTTATTTTCGCTTCAGTTTCGATCACATGCTCCAGGTTCTTCTTCTGATAGAAATCGCCTTCCATAAGCCTTCTGTAGAAAAGATTCTCTGCCATGTTCATAAAACGCTGAGCGGCAAGCAGATCCTTCTCGACTCCGATTCCTTCAAACAGGCAATCGCCCATTCTCATATATACATCCGCACCGACTAAAGGAATGGCTTCGTCGGTCATTGTTTCCGTACAACGTCCATATATAGAGAATGCTTCTTTGGGATCCTTGTCAACATAGAAACCGTTTTTATAGAAATCTCCGATCTTGTACAGAGAACGCAGATGTCCGTCAAGTGCGCCCTTTACAAAGTATTTGAACGCTTTCTCGTAATCTGTCTTTCCTGTACGGCCGTAATAATATATATACCCAAGGTTCTCCGTAGCCTGGCGATCACCGGCTTTATCCGCCATATCGTAATAATATGCAGCTTTCTCGTAATTCTGCTCTCCGGCCCTGCCTGTATAATACAGGGATCCCATATTACACATAGCTGCGGCATTACCGCGCTCAATGGAGTCTTCGTAAATGTCGAACAGCAGATATACGATCTCCTGATGCATCGGATACTCTCCGTCCGCTTC
>JAILIQ010000102.1 GCA_024695205.1 Lachnospiraceae bacterium | reverse complement strand
TATCTGGTATACTCGTGATCCGCGGTATCTTCGGTGATCTCCCAGACCAGAACACCGGCAAGTTTGTATTTTTCGATGAGAGCGAATTTGCCGTCGATCGCTTCCTGGCATTCATAGGAAATATACCAGCAGTAATAGGGTGAGTTTTCGTCGTCGTTCCAAAGATAAGCCCCGCCGACATTTTCATTATAACCCCTGTGCCAGCCCTTTTCCTCAACCGGAACCGATTCACGTTCGAATTCCTTAACTTTTGTAACCGTAAGAAAATCCTTGTCAATGCCGTTCGGAACGACTATTTTGGCGCCGCTTGGCTCCTTTGAAGGGCCGGCGAGCTTAAATCCGGTACCGTAGTAGGGGATCCCGATATTAAGTTTGGTCTTGTCGACCAGCGCATTTATGAAGAAAGCCATCGCGTTTTTTGTGCCTGAAACCGCCGAAGCGTGACCGGTCTGCTTGTCCCAGTCACCCGCCATGTCATAGGTCATGATGTTAATGTAGTCAAGAAATTCGGATGCCGATTTCCAGTCCTGATTCGGAAGTGTCCAGCCGGTAGAGGATGAAGCACAGGCGGTAAGAAGCTTCTGTCCCGCACCGAATTCCCCGTCAAGTCCTTCTCTTAAGGCTTTTAACAGTGCCGGGAAATTCAGTCTGTCATCAAGACTTGTTCCGAAAATGGGGCATCCCTGGTCGGTCTCGTTTTCAGGCTTTCTTTCGCCGTCATTGCTGCCGCCGGGGTATTCCCAGTCAATATCGATCCCTGCGATCCAGTCGTTTTCCTTTATGAGATCGAGGCACGATCTGACAAATGAGTTCCGTCCTTCTTCGGTATATGCCATTTCGCTGAAATATCCGCATCTTGACCATCCGCCCACTGAGATCATGATCTTAACATCGGGATAAAGGTCATGGTATTCTTTGTATTTTGCAAATATTTCCTTATCGGCATCCGGAAGGGTCGATCTTATCGCAAATCCGGTTCTTGCTTCCTTACCCGCCGCGCGTCTTTCAAATGAGGTTTCGTCTTCGTCAGAGAGAGGATAGACCTCCCAGAATGCATGATTTACCATTGTTACGCTGTCCCACGGGATGTCCTCGACATTGCCGTTTTCCTGCCCGAGTTTCCAGTTGGGAAAATATACGATTATCTGCTTGCCGTTCATATGTATGGTTCCTCCTTCCTGCCCTTCTTTGTTTTCACTGCCGGCAGAGTTTTTTTCTGCTGCGGCATCTGAAAGGGCAGCACCGTCTGAAGTGTCATCTGTCCCGGGAGCTTTATTTCCCTTACTGCATGAGATACTGAAAATAAGCGAAAACGCCAGGAGAATTAATAAAAACTTTCTGATCCTTGCCATCCTGATCCTCCATTTCTTACCGAACAGACTTCTTTTCGGAATCATTTTAGCATAATGTCGCAGAATATTGATTGTCGATATTTGGCATGTTTTGTCTGTTTATGTTATTATTTGGGGCCTTTACGGTTTTAAAAGGCATATGGATATTAGTTACGGAAAATGGTAAGTCGATGGATATCAGTCACGGTAAACAGCCAATAGTCAATGATAAATTCTGTTCACTATAAGTTGAAATATATTATATACACAATGATAAGTTGAAAATATTGGATTTTTATCTTTTGGATTAAACCGATACTTGATATAACCATTGCGCACAACCAACGATTGATGTATGATAAATTTGAATCAACCGTAAGGTGATAATGATGAATGATCCAAATTATATTATTTGATTCGGAGGTTTGCCATGTCATTTTCCACAACATTACAGACATTAAGAAAAGAAGCGGGACTTACACAGGAACAGCTTGCCTCGAAATTCGGGGTCAGTGCGCAGGCCGTATCAAAATGGGAAAACGGAAGCTTTCCGGAAGGGGATCTGATCCCGAAGATAGCGGATCATTTCGGGGTTTCGATAGATTATCTGTACGGAAGGGAAGAAAAGGACCGAGTCTTGAACAGCAGGTGGTTTCTGCGCTGAACAAGATATGGTCTGAGGAGGGAGATTACAATACAAGAACAAAAATATTTATGGAAAAGATACATCGTATCATCTGGGCATTTCATATTTCGACATGGAAGGATAATGCGGAATACTATGATCGGCCGATAAGCGCCGATGAGAACGGAGAGCTTGACAGTGCTTTTCTTAATGATTTCGGATACAGTTTTATGCGTCTTAATAAGAATCACGAATACTATCTTTTCCTGAAACAGCCGGATTGTGAAGAAGGCTTTTTGAAATGGTTTGAAGGTGCGGGAAAGATAGGGCCGATGCTTGAGCTTCTGTCTGACCCCGACAGCGTACGCGTCCTTCTTTATATGTATACGCTCGCAAGCAATGAATTTGCGGGAGCGGCAACCGTTTCGAAGGAAACCGGAGTGGATATTAAAAAAACCGAAGAAACACTTGTAAAGCTCAGTTCACAGATCGGTGTCAACAATCATCCGATGTTCTCGTTCAGGATCGTCCAAAGCGGCGGTAAAGAGGAAACCGTGTACGGTATCGATAAGACCCTGAGCGGTCTGCTGCTCGGAGTCGTGGCTCTCCTTGACAGCTATGTCACGGCCTCGCAGTCCTACAGCATGCAGATCAATAACCGGCAGAAGAGCTGGATAGATAAGTTGCCTCCAAGGCTGAAGAAATGACGCAGAAAGCGCTGGACAGTCCGTAAACCGGCCGCACAGGAGGCATCACGCCCCTGTGAGCCGGCTTATAAAGGGTTCCGGACAGTTTGTCACATAAGAAAAGTATAAGAAATAATATGCCCGGGAATTTGCCAAATAAGACCTGAAAAGGAAAAAACAATGAAAAAACATAAAAAAGAAAACGAAGAACCTAAAAACAGATTTCATACCGATCACGGCCTTTGGTCGAATGTGACATATGTGTTCAAAAACATGGTTCATTATGAGAAGAGCCTCCCCTGGCTGATATTGCTGATCTCAGTCAGCACGATGGCAACAAGATATCTCTGGAATTTTATCGCGAAATTCGTGCTCGATATGGTAAGCAATAAAGCACCGGCTGAGCAGCTTATCAAACTCATGGGTATCGTGCTTGTCATACAGTGCGCGACGACCATGGCTTCGACATTTGCTTCCAATCAGCTCTGGTGGCGTTATATAGGCGTCCGCACGCTTATGATGGTTGCCAAAAACCGCAGGATCATGACTATGAAGTTTGAGTATCTTGAGGACAGTGATGTCATGGATGCTTATCAGAAGGCAGGAAACGCGGTCAGCAATAATAATGACGGCGTCGAAGGCATGATGCATCAGATCGAAAACTTCGTAAAGACTCTTCTGGTCGTCGGTTTCGGACTTGCGATCATGGGAACCATGAATATGTGGATCATGCTCGGAATGATGGTTCTTGCTGTCATAAGCTTTGTAACGAGGAACAGGACCAACCGCGTGACCAAGAAAAAAATCTGGGATCCGCTGGCGACATGGTGGCGAAAACGCAATTATATGGAGAACGCGACCACGGACTTTAAGACCGCCAAGGACATCCGCGCATTCGGCTTAAAGGATCACCTCGTAAATAAAATGCGGGAGCTCAACGCAACCCGTATAGAAGCCGAAAAAAAGAACCAGCTTATCTGGTGGATAACCGGACAGATAGCAAATGTGCTGTGGTTCATAAGTCAGTGTGCGATCTATGCATGGCTTGTCTATTCCGTTATTTACCGTGAAATGACGATAGGTAATTTTACCCTTTACCTCGGATCTGCCGGAACATTCTTTTCACAGGTTCAGTCCCTGTTCGGATGTGTGGTGGAAATGCTTGCAAAAAGCCGTGAAGTCGACGACTGGCGCAGCTTTCTGGAGATCGATGACGGCGGGGAGGAGGGCGTTGTTCCGGTTCCTGAGTATGACCGGTACGAATTTAAATTTGAAAATGTAAGCTTTCGTTATCCCAAGGCAGAAAAATATGCCCTCAAAAATATGAATATAACGCTTGAAGCCGGAAAACGTCTCGCAGTAGTAGGCTTAAACGGTGCCGGGAAGTCGACCTTTATCAAGCTTCTGCTGAGGCTTTACGAACCTACCGAAGGACGCATCCTCTTAAACGGCACGGACATAAGGTCATATTCGAGAGCCGATTACTACCGGATATTCTCGGCGGTATTTCAGGATGTCAATCTTTTTGCGTTCCCTCTTTCTGAGAATATTTCCATGTCAACACCCGAGGAAACCGATAAGAACAGAGCCGAAAAATGCATAAGGGACGCAGGTATGGGTGAGAGGCTTGATTCTCTCGCGAGGGGTATAAATACCGAGATCCTTAAAGTGATCTATGAGGACGGAGTCGATCTTTCGGGCGGAGAAAAGCAGAAGCTTGCCCTGGCAAGGGCTCTTTACAAGGATGCGCCCGTAGTGGTGCTCGACGAACCTACGGCCGCTCTTGATGCGCTTGCGGAAGCGGCATTATATGAGAATTTTGACAAGCTTATCGGAAAAAAGACTGCTGTATATATCAGCCACCGTCTGAGTTCAACGGGCTTCTGCGATGCGGTTGCGATGTTTAAGGACGGCGAGATGGCAGAGTACGGAACCCATGAAAGCCTGTTAAAAGCAGGCGGAGCGTATGCGGAAATGTTCCGGATGCAGGCCAGATACTATGTGGAAGGAGGCGAAGATAATGGCGAAGCGGTCGAAGGCGCTTAAGGAGAGTGAGCTGGAACAGGCTCTCTCAAGCGAGAAAAGCGAAAGCAATATAAAAATAACGAAGAAAACATTGTCATTCATGCTCTCATTTGCATGGAAAGAGAAGAAATCGCTGTATCTTCTGTATCTGATCAGATTTATCGGAAATGTTCTCGGACAGTTGAAGATATTACTGCTCCCGAAGCTTCTGGTGGATGAGCTTATGGCTGTAATAGCCGGAGAGAGCGCAGAGCAGCATCTTAAAACGATCATTTTCTATGTGGCGGTCACCGTAACGGCGGAGCTGGTCTCCACACTGCTCATCAATATTGCCGATTCGACAAGGAATGTATATTCACAGATATTTAACGCAAGATTTTCGGAAATACTGAGCGCCAAGTCGATGGGGATGGATTATGCCTATACGGAGGATCCCAAAGTCCTTGACAAGCAGAACGAAGCCAAGGAGGGCATAAGCTGGTACAGCGGAGGGCTGGTCTCCATACTTGACTGCCTGTATTATGTGGTTTATAACCTGCTTCTTATGGTTTTGTCGGTGACCGTGATCGCTGTTTACTGTCCGCTGCTTCTTCCGGTGCAGATCATCCTGATGTTTGCCGTCTGCTATTTTAATTACCGGAATCAGCTTATCAACACCGAATTTTTCCTGAAGCTTGCAAAGGGAAACCGTATTTTCGGATATGTCCTGTATGAACTTGCGGAATTTCGCTACGGCAAGGATATCCGCATGTATGACAGCGGGGACATGATGTGCAATAAGGGCGAGAAGCTCGGGAAAATGCAGGTGGCTCTATGGGGAGAGCAGGCACGCCTCCAGCTTAAAAACGGTTATGGCTCTGATATGGCAAATGCGCTTCGCGACGGCATCAGTTACCTGTACATGGGACTGCGTGTCCTCTGGGGAAAGATCACTGTCGGCGAGTTTACACTTTCGGTTTCGGCGGCATCGAATCTGTACCAGAGCCTGATAGGAGTCGGGAGCAATCTGCAGCAGATCGGGGAAAAATGTAATTATGCCTCCCGTTTCCTCGAATTTCTCGATTATCCTGATACCGCAGTAAAGGGCAACAGGCCTGTTTCGGGCAGTGAACATGTCATAGAGTTTAAGGATGTAAGCTTTAAATATCCCAGAGCCGGGGACTTTACGCTGCGTCATGTAAATATAACGATCCGTCCCAACGAGCATCTGTCTGTTGTCGGCCTGAACGGTGCGGGCAAGACAACTTTCATCAAGCTTTTGTGCCGTATGTATGACGTGACCGAAGGCGCGATACTTGTGGACGGAGTCGATATCAGGGAATATTCCGAGGAGGAATATCGCAGGCTGTTTTCGGTTGTGTTCCAGGATTTTGCGATATTTGCATTTTCTCTTCGTGAAAATATAGAGATGGGAGATGTGGACTTTGCTCCGGATGATCCGGATAAACGTACCGTAAGATTAAATGAGACACTTGAACTGTCAGGTCTTAAGGAAGACGCCGAAGAGCTTCCGAACGGGGTGGATACCATTCTCTATAAGAGCTTTGATGAGAAGGGAACCGAACTTTCAGGAGGACAGAGACAAAAGACCGCGATCAGCCGCGCGCTTTACCGGAATGCTCCGATCGTGATCCTTGATGAGCCTACCGCTGCGCTCGATCCTGTGGCTGAGTATGATATTTATCGCAAATTCGATACCCTGGTCGGACACAAGTCTGCCATTTACATTTCACACCGACTCTCAAGCTGCAAGTTCTGTGACCGGATAGCGGTATTTTCCGAAGGAACTGTCAAAGAGTACGGAACTCATGATGAACTGGTCGGTATCCCCGGCGGCATCTATGCCGAAATGTTCCATGCCCAGGCCCGGTATTACGCCGGCTGATGCATGAACTGTAGGGGCGTGGTCAGTGGGGTGAGCTAGGGGCGGGCTGTCGGCTGGGTGAGCTATGGGGACGGGGTCAGTGGGTCATTTTTCAAAGAAAAATGACCCACTGACCCCGTCCCCATAGCTCAC
>JAILIQ010000039.1 GCA_024695205.1 Lachnospiraceae bacterium | reverse complement strand
ATGGGGCGGTTTGTTTCTGAGGGGAGCTAGGGGGACGGGGTCAGTGAGTCATTTTTTAAAAAAAAACCGACCCACTGACCCCGTCCCCATAGCTCACCTCAGAAACCAACCGCCCCATAGCTCACCTCAGAGACCAACCGCCCCGTAGCTCACCTCAGAAACCAACCGCCCCATAGCTCACATGCCTTACGGCAGCATTCCTTCGCCCATGGGCTTGCCGGCAAGAATGTGAAAATGCAGATGGAATACTGTCTGTCCGGCATCTTTGCCGCAATTGGTTATAATGCGATAGCCTGTTTTGCTGATGCCTTCCTGTTCGGCGATCCGGGCTATGGCTGAGTAGATGTGGCCGACAACAGCTTCGTTTGATTCATTTACATCATTACATGAGGAAATGTGTGTTTTGGGAACCACAAGAATATGAGTGGGAGCCTGCGGATTGATGTCCCTGAAGGCGTAGCACAGATCATCCTCATATACCTTCGTTGAGGGAATATCTCCCTTGATTATCTTGCAGAAAATACAGTTATCATCAAAAGCTGACATTGAATACTCCTTTCGTAATCTGAAAATTCTTTCTGTTCACAGCTGTAATTATAGTATCGAAACACGTCAAATTCAAGCCAAAAGCAAATGAAATCCCCATTTTGTCATTATGATCCCATTTCATGAAGGTTTACGAAAAAACACTTGCACAGGATAGAAGGATATGATACTATATCTTTTGTGCACGGACATATGTATTTATGAAGTGGACACGCAACCGAAAGAATACACTTGAAAAAACGGACTGTCAGAGTTAAAAGACTGACAAAGAAGAGTAGAAGGTATCGGAAGATATGGAGAAAGAACAGTATTTCCTCGTAAGAGAAAAAGCGGTGCCCGAGGTTTTGCTCAAGGTGATCGAGGCCAAAAGACTGCTCGATTCGGGCAAGGTCATGACGGTGCTTGAGGCGACAGAGGCGGTTGATATCAGCAGAAGTTCATTCTACAAGTATAAGGATGATATTTTTACATTCCATGATAACAGCAGAGGAAAGACGATCAATATCATGCTTCAGCTTGACGATGAACCGGGGCTGCTTTCGGATGTGCTTGATGCGATCGCAAAATGCGGGGCAAATATCCTGACTATACATCAGTCGATCCCGATAGGCGGTGTCGCATCAATTACGATCGGCATGGAAATGCGCCCCGAGACTAAGGTGATCGATGTGATTTTGCGCGAGATCGGTGCGAAGAAAGGGGTTTCATCGATCAAGATCCTGGGCCGCGAAGGCTGATGCGGTGCACGGGAATAAACTATAATTCAATATATCTGACGGATCAGGAGGGATAATATGAACGTTGCAATACTTGGATACGGAACGGTAGGTTCGGGAGTATATGAAGTTCTCCATATGAATCATTCCTATATAGCCAAATGTGCGGGTAATGAGCTTAATGTGAAATACGTGCTCGATCTGCGTGATTTCCCCGGACAGCCGGTGGAAAAGGTGCTGACACATGATTTTAATGATATTTTAAATGACCCGGATGTCGATATCGTAGCTGAGGTCATGGGAGGGGAGCATCCTGCCTATGAGTTTTCGAAGCAGGCAATCCTTGCCGGCAAGGCGGTATGTACCTCCAACAAGGAGCTTGTTTCAAAGCACGGCGCAGAGCTGCTTGCGCTGGCCAAGGAGAACAATACCAATTACTTTTTTGAGGCGAGTGTCGGAGGTGGAATTCCGATAATAAGACCGATCAACAGGTCTCTTACGGCAGATGACATACTTGAGATCCGCAGTATCATTAACGGTACCACCAATTATATCCTGACCCGTATGAGAGACGAACGCCTCGAATTTGACGAAGCACTGAAGGAAGCCCAGGAGAACGGCTTTGCAGAGCGTAATCCGGCTGCCGATATCGAGGGCCTTGATGCCGCCAGAAAAACAGCGATCCTGGCGTCTTTGGTCAACCAGACACAGGTTGAATGCGACGATATCTATACCGAAGGCATCACGAAGATATCTGCGGTTGATATAGCATATGCGAGCAGGATGAAAGCCAAGATAAAGCTCATAAGCCTGATCAGACGCATCGACGGAAAGACCTATGCGTGCGTGGCTCCTCTGATGCTGAACAAACGCTGCCAGCTGTATAATGTTGACGGTGTGTTCAATGCCGTGATGGTCAAGGGCAATGCGGTCGGAGACCTTATGTTCTACGGCTCCGGCGCAGGTAAGCTGCCTACTGCGAGCGCGGTGGTCGGTGACATTGTCGAAGCGGCCAAGCACAGGCATATCAATGTTGTGACGATCTGGGAACCCGAAATATTAAAGCTTGCAAATATCGATGAACTCGTATATAGTTTCTTCGTAAGGATTCCGGCGGCTCAGGCCGAAAAAGCCAAGGAACGCATGAGGATCGATGTGATCGTGGATGCGGGGATTCCCGGAGAATTTGCATTTGTGACGGAACCTATGAGCGGAAGCGAATTCAAGGAGAGAAGCGGAGGTCTTGACATCATATCGAGGATACGCTCGGAGCTTGACCGGTAAAAGGATAATCAGTCTGCTGCGGCAGGCTTTAAGAAAGGAATATAACAATGCTGATAGTTAAGAAATTTGGCGGAACAAGTGTAGCCAACAAGGAACGTATCTACAATGTCGCAAAACGCTGCATTGAGGATTATCAGAAGGGTAATGACATTGTCGTTGTTCTTTCGGCTATGGGTAAATCAACCGATGAACTCATCGCAAAAGCGAAGGACATCAATCCCAATCCTCCCAAGCGCGAGCTGGATATGCTGGTAAGCGTGGGCGAGCAGATCTCCGTATCCCTTATGTCCATGGCAATGGCATCGCTGGGAGTACCGGCAGTCTCACTCAATGCTTTCCAGGTGGCGATGCACACCACATCCGATTATACCAATGCCCGTCTTAAGACGATCGATACCGAGAGGATCCGCGCAGAGCTTGATTCTCGCAGGATCGTTATCATTACGGGCTTCCAGGGCGTTGACAAGATGGACAATGTGACGACTCTCGGACGCGGAGGCTCTGACACTACGGCGGTAGCGCTCGCTGCGGTACTGAAGGCGGATATGTGCGAGATATATACCGACGTTGACGGTGTATTTACGGCAGATCCCAGAATCTGTGCCAATGCCCGCAAGCTTGATGAAATCACATACGATGAGATGCTTGAGCTGGCATCGCTCGGAGCGGGCGTGCTTCATAACCGCTCGGTTGAAATGGCTAAAAAGTACGGTGTACAGCTTGTTGTACGCTCCAGTTTAAATACAAATGAAGGTACAGTCGTTAAGGAGGACGCTAAAATGGAAAAAATGCTTATCAGCGGAGTTGCATGTGACAAGAAGACGGCCTGCATTGCCGTGATCGGTCTTCAGGACCAGCCCGGTGTTGCTTTCAAGCTGTTCAATCATCTTGCAAATCATAATATAAATGTTGACGTTATCTTACAGTCCGTAGGACGTGACGGAACCAAGGATATCAGCTTTACGATCGATGAGGATAATGTTGAGGAAGCTGTAGCCGTTATGGAAAGACACAGACAGACCAGCCTTATCTGTGACAAGATCGACGTTGACCGCAATATCGCCAAGGTTTCTGTAGTCGGCGCCGGTATGACTTCCAACGCCGGTGTTGCTGCCAAGATGTT
>JAILIQ010000344.1 GCA_024695205.1 Lachnospiraceae bacterium | reverse complement strand
TAACGGGGTAAGCGTACCGGCATCCAGATGAAGAATGCTTCCCAGCTGTCCGACACTAAGGCTTTCATGCTCCCACAGTGCCATGAGTACTACGTACTGGGTATATGTAAGTCCCAGCGGTTTCAGGTAGGGAGTATAACTACCCACTATCTTCCTGCTGCAGGCATACAGTGGAAAACATAACTGATTTTTAAGCAGAAGCTGTTCATATTTCTGTGCCAATTTCAAACCTCGCTTGATTTATCTTTTACCATATTATATTTTACGCAATTTATTTTGTCAAGATATATTTTAAAGATAAAATTTTGCTTGACATTTGCAACTTATAACCGCTCTCACGATCATAAGCACCACAGACTGACGGCATGCCCGTCATACAAAGAAAAGAACCCAGCTTTATTGGCAATAACGACTCTTTCTATCTGCGTTTTTGGTATCCTCCTTTACAAATATGTACTATTCGGATTTCGCAGTTTATCACGATATTCAGTTTCTTCGTCTTCATCCGGTGGGTGATCTGTTATGTTTTCTCATGGCTCCTCCTTAATCAGAAACACTCCCTGCATCAAAGACTTCATCCACAGTATCCGTGGGGCGTATCCTTGCATGGGAGTGGTTCTTCACATACTTTTCAATATTGAATTCGTTACGCTTGTCATAGTCCGAAAGCTTGTGATACTGCCTATGCTTTGTGATGTCGTATTTATCCGAAAAAAACGGCCTCACGCCTCGAAGCTGCAAGATACACTTGCCCCCGTCCATGACTGATATTTCATCCTGCGACATCAATGACTTTCCAGCCTTCTGGTAATTCGTTCCGCATCCCTGCCTTTGAAAAAAACAATGTACTTCGGCGGATCCTGTGTCTTATCCTTTTGGATCGCATAGTCGATGTTGTATCTGGCTGCCACTCTGTTAAAAGTCCGAATGTTGGCATTATTGATCTCCATGGTGTTTGCTCCCTGATCCTTCCCCAGGAGCTTTCGCACCGATATCCTGCCATGAGTCTCAGGCCTGTTATTCGCTTCTTTCAGATACATGATCATTGCCTTCTTCAGAACACTCTCTGTAAGCCTTGATGTCCTGATCATCAGCGCAACTGTCCTCTGCGTAGTTTCTTCCTGTATCATAGGCTTTTGTTACCTCCTTCCTGCGTTTTTCCAATAAAAAGCGGCTCCCAAACCCTATGGTCTGAAAACCGCCTCTGCTCTGTTATATATCTGATTATTTCAGGTCATCTCCCTCTAATTTGCTCTCTATCTCTTCAACCGATGGCATTGCGCTCTGAATTTCTTCCGGCAAAAGATTTGACAACTCGTAGGAAGATATACCTATCGGCTCATTAGAACTGTTCACTGCGTATTTCGCAAGAACATTGTTCTTATCTTTACATATGATAAGACCGATTGTCTTTCCATCCATCTCCGATTTGATAATATCATCCACGATATTTATGTAAGTGCCTATCTGGCCGATGTTGTCCGGCTTAAAAGGCTTTACCTTTACCTCTACAACAACATAACAATGCAGTTTCAGATGGTAGAATAAGAGATCAATCCACTCCTCAGTTCCTTCAATGGGCAAGGGATATTCTCTGCCGACAAAGGCAAATCCCTTTCCAAGTTCGAGAAGGAAACGGGTTATATTATCCATCAGTGCGTCTTTCAACTCTTTTTCATCATAATTCTCCCGAATTGATATGAAATCAAAATTATAGGGATCCTTCGTGAGTTCCTGCGCAAGATCACTCTGTTCAGTGGGCAGGGCATACTGGAAATTTGATATTGCCTTTCCCTGTCTATCGTACAGATCTGTATCAAGAAAATTCAACAATACTGCCCGGGACCAGTTGTTTTGTATGGTCTTTTTCACATAGAATATTGCTTTTCCCGTATCTCCCTTACATTTATCGATTATATACCGGTGATGTCCCCAGGGAATTGAACACAGTTCCTCAACAGTTATTTCTGGTGGAAGTACATCTGTTAAATTGTCCACAACCTGTGGATGACTTCCATCCTGAGTATCGTTACCAGAATCGTCCACAAGTTGTGGACGATTCTGGTAAAGTTCGTAGAATCTGCGCATATACTTCAAATTCGTAGAAGAAAAACCCTGAACATTTGGAATATCTGCCTTCAGGTCGCGACTCAGATTATCATAGAAACCACTTCCATAAACATTTTCGAACTGCTTAACTGATATATCCCTTCCAAGAGACCAATAAAAAGCCAGAACATTCTGATTAACGGAGATCGAGGCTTTTATCTGACTCTGAAAATAACGTTTCTTTATCTCTTTCAACCATGCTTTATAATCAGTATCCGTTTTCATGTTGCTACCTTTCATTTGCAAATGTCAAGGACTTTTTTCTCTGGTAAGGTAAGCAGTTTTTTCTCCACACGGTAAGCACTTTTTTCAGTTTACGGTAAGCAGTTTTTTCTTTAGGACGGTAAGCATTTTTTTCGGTAGGGTAAGGTAACCCTCCGGCGTACATTGATAACAGTATATCAGGTAAACAGTTCCGGATGTTTGAGGCGGAAGGATTCCCCGCGTAAGGAGAAGCACTTCGCGTGATGAAGAATCCGGTCAAGCATGGCAGTGGTGAGAACCGGATCTCCCATCATCTCTGCCCACTCGGATATCTCCTTGTTGGTCGTAAAGATGATGGAGGTGGTCTCGTAGGTATCGCTGATAAAGGTGAAGAACCGGTTGGCCTGAGCTCGCGAGATGGGCGTGTATCCGATCTCGTCTATGATGACCAACTGAGCCTTTTTCAGGTTCTTCAGGCGGAAGCCGGAAGCACGCTCGGTATCGGCAGTATCCATGATCCGGATCAGGTTTCCCATCTTTTCGAAGCAGACAGTGTATCCGGCCTGGATTGCATCCAGGCCCAGACCGACCGCGATCATCGTCTTGCCAAGACCTGGCGGGCCGGCAAGTACGATGTTCCCACACGTGTCCAGCCAGTTGAGCTCCCGCATCTGGGCGATCTGGCTTTCGGTGATGCCGCTTTCCAGTTCCTCTGGGAGGAATTCTTCCAGAGGCTTCGGATTCGGCGGGAAGTGCGCCGCGGCGTAGTTTCGTTTTCGACGCCGCTCATTGCGCCCTTTCACTTCCGTTTGGAGCAATTCCAGAAGGAATTCCCTGTACGACAGCTCGGCTGTCTCAGATCGCTCCAGGATATCCGGCAGAAGCTTTGCTGAGTGTTTCATGGCAAAGGTCTCCAGAAGACCCATGAGGCGTTGTACGGGGATGTGATCGGTGTCAAGGTTCCGCAGTTCACTCTTTTTCATACAAGCCTCCTTACATCGCGCAGCGGTCATTGAAGGCCTTGGTATAAACAGCCAGGTTCTGCTTCTGGACATCAGAGGCCTCGTAGGCGTTGTCAGAAACGAGTCCTTTCTCCATCAGTTCATAAACAACCTTGAACTGTGAGTACCGATAGCGGTAGTTTCTGCAGCATTCCGCCATGACGGCGGCAACAAAAGCGCGTTCCGGTTCCTTTTGCAGAAGATACTTTTCCACCTGTTCCAACTGATCGCGCAGGTAGCGCGGATTCTCTTTTTTGAAACCGTTTATGAAATGTTGGAAGTCCACACAATTCCATCTTTCGCGCATCCGCTCGGCGACGGACATCCATTCGGTTGAAGGCTTTTTCTTATGTTCTTCCAGCTGGATCGTGCGTCCTTTG